>CAYHKY010000009.1:0-24813 GCA_964357355.1 uncultured Gammaproteobacteria bacterium
AATATCTTCTTAAAAAACAAAACTCAATTGGGGTACGTAATTGGCGAAGTCAGGAGTGGGCCTCAATGGCGTCCCTCTTTCGATGGAAAATTGGTCTGGCTTTAAGATCAGACTTAGCCATTCTGAAACTGGCTTCCACTTCAAATAATTGGTGATACGCAGTAATAATTTCTTCCGGGGGTAAATTTAAATTGGTGACATAGCCTTTGATACCAGCTAGTGCATAGGCCTTGTCAATAAGATGCTGGTTTAAAATTTTTCGTTCGCTTGTGAGAGAAACAAATCTATTTCTCTTTACCGGGGTAATCCCGTTAACCATTCTTTTGGCTTTAGTCACTTGTAACTCAATATTTTTGATGTCCAGTTTGGCTCGTTTTTCCCGGTATTGATAAATAACTCTGTAATCACCTTTTTTTGTGTCAATTATTTGATTGTCAATTAAGGATCCTTGTTTTTGAAACTGGGCAATGTCATAAGGAATTTTGGTTAGGCGGGAGCCAACCACAAAATGGTAACCGTTAACCACCAGGGTTTCCAAATTTGTTTGACTTAGCATGGCAGCATCCGCCACCACGGTAACTTTTTCCAAATGGTGTTCTTTTTGAAAAACTTCAAGGACCGGTAAAATAGTTTTTGTTTCCGCGGTGTTTCCCTCAAAACTCTGAAGTCCTAAGGGGAACCCTGACTGGTCAACTAAAAGGCCAATGACAATTTGGGGTTCTAACCTGCGTTCCTTCGATAGTCCTGGTTTACGGTAGTCATCTTCTTCCTGGACTTCAAAATATAATGTGGTGACGTCGTATAAAACCAAATTGAGATCTTGACTGACTACATGGTCAAAACAAAACTGGCTAATAATCTTCCGGTAGTTTTTCTCGACAACTCTTTGCAAACAACGATATAATTGATTCCTATCGATATTGTTAATCCCCAAATCAGTTAATACCCTCAGGCTATCAATTTTGGAAGTTGGTTCCACAATTCTGGCGAAACAAAGATTAGCAAAATCAGAATCGTCAAGTTTGGAAAATCCTAATTGCTGGTATTGTCCATTTAAGAGTTGAAATAGGAGATGGGAATAAGATTGTTTTAATTTAATTTGTAGTCTTGTGTTTTGGTCGGGAAATAAATCCTGCTGGTCTCCTTGCAGCCGTTTTTTAGCGAGAGAAAATAAAAGTTGTAATTCATCAGAATTGTGGGCGCTGCCCACATGTTCCAGTTTTACCAACTGACCGGCAACTTTATGGATAATCTGCACGGCAGTTGCCCCGCTTTTGGTTTTAACTTTACGGATATATGCCACAAGGATATTTTAACTCAAGTGTGCCTGTTAGTGACCTAAAAATAACAAAAACGAAGCTAACTTATGGAGAAAAATTGGTTTTTGAGAAACTCAGGTGAAGGAGTAATTCTTACCTCAAATAAAGGCCAGGTTGTGAAATTACCTATTTCCTCAGTCCCCAAACTCTCCCGGGCTACTCAGGGAGTCATCTTGATGCGTTTCACCGATCGAACTGACACTGTGGCTGCCGCAACATGTGTCTAAAAAATATTCCTGCCTCAATAACTAAATTTATGTCCTTCAGGGAAATTGAGCCAATTTTAGCAATAGGCCATAGTAGAGGCAAACAACCAGATGCAGCAGATCTAAATGACTTAATAGACAGTCCGGGTTATACACTCCTCATTCTTACACGTGAAGAAATTGATGAAATATATACAACACTAATTCTTCCTGATACAGTACTTGACACATTTACCATAGGAAATCTGCAACAAACTCATGCTAGATTAATAACTGGAAATTGTAAACCCGACGCGTGGAATTTATTTAGAATGACCGTAGTGATGGCCGCCGTTGGAACAGAAGGAAAATATCGCTGCGCAAATCTATTAAATACTTTTGCTCCCAATGAAAATGGTTATGCAGGAGAAGAAATGGATGAGTTCTATTTTTCAGTAAAATTCGACAAATCTAAGTAATTTATCTTCTATCCAACCTATTTTGTTTGTTATAATCAAACTATGATAATAGATGGCCGGGAAATTGCACATGACATATTAAATATCCTTGCCGGAAAAGTATTAGAATTAAAAGTTTTGGGAATCAATCCGCATTTGGTCGTAATTTTATTTGGCAATGACCCAGGATCACTTTCGTTTATCAAACAAAAGCAAAAAGCTGCAAATAAGATTGGGGCAAAATTAACTTTCGTCCATGAACCGCTCGTATCTTCGCAGGAAGTGGCTGAAAAAATTGTGAAGCAGTATGCCCAATACAAGGATGTTCATGGATTGATAGTGCAACGACCTATTCCTCCTCCTTTGAATACTGAAATATTAACCGGATTTAATCTTTTACAAAAAGATGTTGATGGATTCTTACCAAACTCACCTTACCAACCACCAGTGGGACTGGCAATAATCAAAATTTTAGGGAAAATTCATTCATTTTTAAATCTCTCAGAGGAATTAAATCACTGGTTAAAAAGCAAAAATATTCTCCTCATCGGCAGGGGAGCAACAGGAGGGAAACCCATAGGGGACACGCTGCATAAATATGGTATTACATTCACTCAAATACATAGTCAAACTAAAAATAGTGAAGCGTTATTTCAAAATGCAGACATCATTATTTCTGCGACCGGTAAATCTGACCTAATTCCCACGGAACTCCTAAAAAAAGGAGTTGTTCTTATTGGTATAGGCGTGCATAATGAAGTGGGGAAATTAATTGGGGATTATGACGAAAACACTATTTCCTCAATCGCCAGTTTCTACACACCAACACCAGGAGGTACTGGGCCTGTCAACGTCGCCTGCCTCATGGACAACTTCATCCGGGCTTGCCAAATTCAACTCACTTAGATTTATCCTCATTAAATTATTTAATTAATTTATGCGAGTTCTATTCCGCTCAAATTTTTTGTATATTTTTTTCATCTTATTTGGAATAGGAATTCACACAATAACCGCATTTTACCAACCGCTAGCCATTGATGAAATTGCCAGCTTATTTTTCTCACAGACTTATACATATGGAGAATTATTGCTTAAGGGAGGACCTGAAGTCATTCATCCACCACTCTATTATGTATTGGTAAAAATACTTTATTCTCTTTTTCAAAGTGTGGTTATTTTACGCGGATTCCAAGTCTTTCTGTTTATTTTCATGCTCTATTTATTATTTCGCATCGGGACTGAAATAGCTCTCACCAAACCGCAAATTTATTTCCTACTTACCAGCTGGTCACTATCCCCTTATATTCTGCGGATTACATATTGGTTACGCATGTATACACTTGCTATTACGCTCCAACTGATTGTTATCTATCTGACACTTCAATATTTGAAACAGTCACAAATGAAACTCCTATTATGGATATTAATAGTTGAATTTCTGGCGTTTTTTACCGTTTATGGATCTGTACTTTTTATCGCCAGCCAAACTGTAATTGCGTTCTATGTATATTTCAACCAACGGAAATACCTTATGTTTTTTCTAAGTCACGCGGTCATGCTTTTTAGCTCACTTATGTCAATTCTTATCATCCTAATGATGAGTTCTGATGAGTTAACACATCATTTAAATTGGGTAGAACATCCAAATTTTGGAAATATTAGTAGAACACTTCTTAATCTAGGTGGTTTTGGAGATTACACCACTCAAGGATTTAATACACTTACTCAAAATCCAATATTGTATGGAAGTTTGTTTGTGGTTTTGGTTGTACTTTTAATAGTCGCGTTTCGGTGCATGAAAACTCAAGTGTTTCATAAAACTTTACAAATAAAATATCTTCTAGCTCAAACCGGAATATTATTTTTAACTTTTTTAGCCGTGTCGGCGTTTTCTGCCGTATATCCGACCAGCTTATTTCACGAAAGACAACTGTTTTCATTTGCAGTTTCATTACACATCGGAATTCCCATAATTATTTTTATAGTTAACCAACGATATCCAACTATCGGCGCTATAAGCATGGCTGCTTTGACTATTTTATATACAATGCAGTTAATTCCATTAATACCTCCAAAAATAATCTATCCTGACAATATTATCAGGTTAGATATAAATTCTGCTCCTAATCCTAAATATGGCATTTATCCTGACCTTGTATTGTCATACCACCAATGCAAAGCGGTAAGTTTTAACGATATTGTTTCTAAATGTAAAACTCAAGGAATCACGATGGTCAAAGATCTATCAGAAGTGGCATCTTACATCGGAAAGGAACAACCGTTTAGCTTGCTCATTAGCGATGCATACAGAGGAATATTTGGGGAAAAATACCTAGCGCGTTTTTGTAAACCACATCCAAGTGTGTCTACATTGTGGAATTGTATCGCAGCTTAAAATTAAACTGATCATCTTCGTTCAACCGCAACATGGAATCGAGAATTATTGATATTTGAAACCTCTTACAGATATCATATTTTTTTAATCTTGGTTCTGCCATTATTTTTTGAATACATTTGAGTTGTTGAAACGTTTTTGTGTCCTAATATTTCCTGCGCAGCTTCAAGTTTTGTACCGGATGCAAGTAAATGCTTGGCAAAAGAGTGGCGCAATCCTTGAGGAGTAATTTTCACCAGCAGATGGGCTTTTTTGACATATTTTTCAACAATCCGCTGAATACTTCTGGTAGTTAACCTGAGACCTTCTTCTCCTTGTCCTTTTAGAACCTTTTTCCCTGAGTACCTGACAAAAAGAGGTTGATACTTATCCTGTCTGTATGAAATATATTCTGACAACCATTTCCCGGCAGTTTCCGTAATATAAACAGTTCTCACCCTCCCGCCTTTACCCGCCGTACTAATTTCATTCTTTTTGAGATTGATCTGTTGCCGATTCAACCCTACCAATTCTGCTACTCTTAAACCTGTGGAAAACAGGAGTTCCAGTATTGCTCGATCCCGTAAACCAAACACAGTGTTCAAATCCGGTTGCTCAAAAAGCTCGGTCAATTGTGAAGCGTTCAAGGTCTTAAAAGCTTCAGATTTTGTCGGTGTTAACTGAATGTCACTGGCACTAAAGGCTTTGATATGATGAATGGCTAAGTAACGTAACCAGGTTCTAAGAGCAATTAGATGATAATTTTGGGTAATATGCTTGAGCGGAATTCCGTGTTCATCAATAATTTGGCTTAAAAATAATTTATACTGTTTGATAATTTGCAAGTTAATTTCTGCCGGATTTTCAATCTTAGGAGTAATTTGTGCCAACCAAGACAAAAACCGCTCCAAATAGTGCCGGTAATTGCGCACTGTTAACGGAGAAACTTTGCGCACCCGCATGAGGTGAGTCAAAAAATCATCGACTAATTTATTCATTTTCTGCATAAGAGTGGGGGAGCCCTAATACCATCAATTGTGCGACATGTTGTGAAAATTGTCAATCTTTTCCGGATTCAGTTAAAATACGGAGGAATGAAAATAGGAATCAAAGTCGGCCTGAAAAGCAATTGGAAAACTGACCTTGAAGCAACTAAACCTGATTTTTGCGAAATTTGGTTTGACAGCCGCCGAATAAATGACTATTCAGAATTGTTTGGCTTTCTCAAGCAGCAGAAAATTCCGGCGGGTCTACATTTTTGGGGAGCATCACCAAACGGTACACTTGCAAATTTAGCTTATCCGGACAGCGAAATTCTTACTATTTCACGCAATCTTTTGCGCCAAACTATTGATGCCGCAGCAAGAACTCAAGCCGTATATGTCAATTTCCATCCTTGTGGAAAAATTTTAAGCCGAGTTGATTTTGAAAAAGAAAAATTTACACCATTTACAAAACTTTTACCAACTTCAGAATCGCTTATTATCCTTGAGGAATCACTATCGTTTGCCTCCCAATATGCTAATTCCTTAGGCGTCATGCTGACGGTTGAGTCAACCCCAAAATTAGCAGCCGGATCGCCATGGACGGGAAAAAATGGCCGCATGCAACCGACAACAATCGGTGAGTTCGCAGTTTCAGAAATTGAACCACTACTGAAAAAGCTCAAACTGTTTTTCGCAAATGATTTTGGCCATACTTGCAGCAATATAATTAGTACCGATAGACAAGAAGTTAAGGAATTTTTGTTTAATATTGCGCGACGTCTGGCACACATCACTAAACTCCTACATGTTAGTTACATCGTACCGCCATACAATGGCACTGATTATCATGGATGTTTGTATTATGATGAGTTAAAATCCCCAACTGCTATTCCTAATTATGATGAAATGAAACAATTACTGAAACTCTTTGTCCAAAGGGATGATGTTATGGCTCTTGTGGAACCGGAGAAAGACCATATCGGAAACTTTCAAGCATTGATAAATCTGGTTAAAGAAATTGATTAAATTGTACCTAACTACAAGCCTCTGTATGCCCCCAGGAAGGCTGAAAAACCGGTTAGCCTTATACTTAGTCGTCTTACTTAAATCCGATAGCTTATTTTTTTTGTAACGGATGGTATTTTCGGTGTGAATCCTGGGCAAATTGATCGGATACATGCACATAGCGAGTCGTAGTATCAAGTGACTCATGTCCAAGAAGTATTTGGATCGCTGCGGGGCTGGCACCTTGTTCGGCCAGATACGTAGCAAAACCGTGCCGCAAAGAATGCGCGCTTGTAGGAACATTGATACGAAGTTTTTGTCGATATATTTTTATCCTTTCCTGTAAATAATTAGTGGAAAGCCGTCGGTTGGCGCCCATTGTCCCGCGTCCGCGGTATGGAATAAATAACGCGGGAAATATATCGGATCGTGTGCTCAAATACCGGTCTATGACGCTTTTGGCCCTTTCCGTCAAATATACAAAACGCTCCTTCTTTCCTTTACCCATTATGAAAATTTTTCCGCTCTCATCGATATCATCTTTATCAAGACTTACAAGTTCAGATATACGCATTCCAGTCGCAAACAACAATTCCAATATCGCCCTATTGCGTAATCCCAAAATGGGATCTTTTTCAATTCTTTCCGGTGATTCGATCAAACGTACTAAATCGGATAACTCTGCCACTTGCGGATGGTGACGCTCTTTTTTGACCAATTTCACAGCCTCCGGCGGAAACGGCACATCCTGGTCCATATCAATTAAAAACGTCAAATAACTTCGGAGACAGGACAACATCCGGTTTATACTATAACTTGAAAGCTTGATTGACGTATTGTGGGCCTCTGCCGTTTGGCGATCTACTGACATCAAATACGCTTTGTAATAATTGAGAATCTTCTTATCAGCTCCAGAGAACTTGACATGACTTTCTGTAAGAAAACGGGCAAACGTAGCTAAATCACGTTCATAATTATATAAGGTTTCCTGAGAATATTGATTTGTTTTGAGACTAAGCAGGTAATCATCAATAAGGGGTAAAACTAGACTTGAATTTGTATTTGCCGTGTCGGGAGTTGAATTAACCTGATCAGTAGTAATCATATATATTTACTGCATGTTGTACGACATCGTAATCCCTATATAATCGAGTGTAAGAGATATTATACTCGATAAGTATAACGGGTTTTAATGTCTCTTGTCAAATACATACGCATCAAACTTATATGTTTATGCCTAAAATCCCTGCCACCCGTAACAACATAAGGTTATTTACGAGGCTTATCCGGTAGGATGGAGTCTTCTGAACTGCCGTCCTGCCTTGAACAACAACATCAGCTGTGCGTTTCTTTAGACAGAAATAACGAGTAAAGTGAGCTGGATATAAGCATTCACATCTGTATACCCGTCTTACGCTGGTTTGCAACCTTACAGGTTGCAAAAGCAGCTTAGAGGGGTATATGGCCGGAACAAATTCAAGTATGTAGGCTATACTCACATTCGGTTTTCTTCGGTCCTGTAAGCATGCGTGGTTTAGAGCATAAAGACAACGTAAACAATCTATTTCGTAGCTAGAAACGATTAATTCCCGCAGGCTAATTTTGAACTCAACCAAGAATACAGAGAGAAAAAATAGCTCTCAAGAAAGAAATGATACTTTATTATTTGTGTATTTGGAGCATAACTAGGCGCTAAGAGCATCTTTTTGAAGCTAGATGTCTATCTAAATACAGGTTGAGCATATTCTGATTTCGGTTTTATTTTGGGCTTCAATATGCTCCAAATATCTCCTTTTGAGGCTGTGTTTATATATTTGTGAATCACGCTATTAAACACGGAGCGTTAAGACAATATAAACTGCTAATTGTGTGCACACCAAATGTGTTCAATTACAAGAGAGGAAGTGCGCTATTCTTAATCTTTAAAGCTAAAATCTTATCCACGACGTGAAATTTTTTATAGTATTTCGTGAAACCTTATAAGTTTTATTATAGGTTATATATCTAACTATATCATCAGCTTGCGGTAGCATCCTCTCGCCTCTCCCCTTTCTTCTCCTAAATAGATAAATATTTTTATTGCCCAACGCCCCAATTAGTTGAAATTATGACTAAAATGAAGACCAAACCTAATACTGTTAAAAATTCGCGCGCGGTTTTGGCAAATAGTCTTTCTACCAAAAACTGCTGAGTCATGCCGGTAAGCGTGTAAAAAACGGTTGTCATAAATAAAGCCTGAATTGTGGTTTTGATAGGCCAAAATGCAAAAACGCCAATTAGTTCAACCATAAGAAGAGTAATGCAAGCCGCAGCTATTAAAGATGTTCGTGAAATCCCGGGAGTTAATTCCATAGACCAAAGTGCTTGTAATTCTAGTGGAAAAACTATTACAAGTGTCAACAGCATATTTAAATAAAAAGGCAGATGAAGTGAGACAACGGTATCAAACAAAAAAAAGGTGGTTAGCAATGTCAATAAAAATCCAACACTGTGTGCGGCACGCAGTAATTGAATGTTTCTTTCAGCAGCCACATTATATATATTTTCTGTCAGCAAAATCGCATATATTCCCACGGAATAAAGCATTGCTATTGGCAACCGTGTCAACCATCTCGTGGGTAATAGAAGATAAAATAAATACACTGCCCCGCTATAATATGCAGGCAAAGTTAATGTTGTAACGTATGCCCATCCGGACAAATTCTCCCGTAGTACCAAAAAAGACATTACGTATGACAATGTTACCAAACCCAGAAGCAATATAGGATGGATACCTGATGAAACAAGTTGAGTTGCCATCAAAACCACGGTCAAAATAAGAGTTGTACCGACAAATTGTCGGCGTTTGGAAAACTGAAACCGGCTACGTATTCGCAATAGCGCATGCGCATATTTTGACATATTAATATTTAACTAACCCTCATGAATACTACCCCAAACATAAGACATATATTATACACCTCGCCTTGGATAACAATTTCTTTGTCTTGACAAGGGAGAAAAAGTGTCTATTATGAGGAGATACTTTTATTCCACCAGGAAACAAGCTCGAAGTTCTTATTTAAGATGGAATCTACACTCGCCAATCAAGCAGTACGTGCAGCCCTTGCGCAAAATTGGAAAGAGGCTATCAAACTTAACCAGGAACTCTTAAACCAGGATGTGGAGGATGTTGTAACACTCAATCGCCTTGCATTTGCCCATCTTAAATCCGGGAATATCACTACCGCCAAATCCGTCTATAAAAAGGTGCTTAAGATCGATAAGTACAATCCGATCGCAATTAAAAATCTTAAATGGCTCGACCAGTTAACGAAACATGATTTTCATACAGATCAAAGTGCCTCGCCAAGCCCGACTATTTTTTTGGAAGAACCAGGTAAAACAAAAATTGTAGGTCTTGTCCATCTCGCCCCAGCAAAAGCACTTTGCAATTTAATGACTGCTCAAGCAGTCACGTTAAACCACAAAAAGCACACCATTGAAATTCGTGACACTAAAGGCACATATATCGGTGCACTGCCTGATGATATAGCACATCGCCTGAGAACTCTTGCCAAGGCAGGAAATACTTACGACGTATATATAAAAAATGTGCAAAAGAATACCGTTGTTGTTTTTATTCGGGAATTGAAGCGCTCAAAAAAATTTGCAGATTTGCCGTCATTTACTCTTAATTCGATGATACACACTAATCACCAGGTATCTTCATCTTCATCTCCCAATCCCGAAGAAGGCGAATAACAAAGAGGATTTACCACTTCTCACCCACGAATATTACAGCTTCAGTTGAACCGGTATCAGATTGTTCTGTAACCGTACAACCAAGAATTTCTTTAAGATAAGCAATGAGTTTTCGTTTTGCATCGGCTACTGCAATGATGCACGCCTCAGATTGAGCAGGAGCATTATTTATTGCGGTTACCTTTCCACCTATAGTGCTGACATATCTGGCAAAATCACGGGCGGCAAAAGATTTTTGGGAACCGTTACGAACTTCGACGATCAAAGCTTCTTGACGAATTTGGGAATCAGTAAACACACCCTCCAATACCCTATCAAGAGCTTCTAAATCAACTTGTTTGACAATTGTTCCATCTGCCAAAGTTTCATCATGGGAAAGTGATCCGATCCCCAGCCATACCCTCTGAAATCTCTCTCCACCTAGTCTAATCAAGCGCAGGGCCATCAGTAAACGGTCAATTTGAGTTAAATTGGTAGATGATTTGGAAAAAGGCGATGCCTGTTTGAGCAAGTAATCTTTTACGGCTTTAGTTTTGTCGTCACTGGACAATGTTGTCGGTTGAGGATCTTTGATCCATCCTGTTATTTTTACTGCTAACACACGTTCGACCGTTCGCGCTAATAAATCAGGTTTTTGTTCGATTTCTGCCAACCTCTCTACGGAGCCTAAAGGGTAGTACCCATATTCATTAGGCACTTTGACGTATAAATCGTTTGGGATTGTGATAACTAATACAGGTTCTTTAGAATCAGGCGCAAAAGATACCACTGCCAACGGACTTGTATTAAGAACGAGTGTTACCCGCCATTTAGGAAACCAAAACGGTGATGGTAATAAGTTAATTAGTAAAAAAATGCAGACTACAAAAAAAACCAGTCCCAAAAAAATCCAGGCAGGTTTTATTTTATAGAAAACGGATTTTTTTCTCGGCCTTATTTTTCTCATGTACCAAACTTTTTTTTACCTTTGCCAATAATTTCAACCTGAGGTGCGACAAAACCACCCAAGGCTTTTTCAGCCCGTTTTTCAAGTTCGTTTTTCTTTGGTTTCTTTTTTTCTCCTTTAAAATACCCTCCAAAAGCCATAAAAAATTCACCCCTTTCGATCCCAAAAACATGAGGTTATAATTTGTTAATTGTAAAAAATTCCTCTTTAAAATGCAAAAACGTGCCGTTTGAAATAGATTTGCGAATAAGTTTCACTAATTCAATTACAAAGTAGATGTTGTGAATAGTTGCCAACCTATAAGCCAACAACTCTCTAACGCGGAATAAGTGGTGTATATAGGCTCGAGTGAAATTCGTACAGGCATAACATGCACATTCATCATCTATCGGTCCTAAATCTTGAGCGTATGCTTTATTGGTAATATCCAATTCAAATTTTATCGAATTACTGCTGGAAAGCAGTCGTCCCATCCGCGCAAGTCTGGTCGGTTGTACGCAGTCGAACGTATCGACTCCGCGCTCGATAATATCAAAGATATCATCTAATTCTCCTACACCCAACAAATGTCTTGGTTTACTATCGGGTAACCGCGGTACAACCCACTCGCACACATCCCGCATTTCCTTTTTACTCTCTCCCACAGCCACTCCGCCAATTGCTATCCCGTCAAATTCTAATGAACTAATGAAATCTGCTGATTCTTTTCTTAAATCTTCATAAACACTTCCCTGAATTACGCCATATAGAGCCTGATCAAGTCTACCTAATTTTGAATTTTGGACTTTCAACCTTGAATTTTCAGTCAGGCTGCGTTTTGCCCATCTATGCGTCCTTTCCATTGATTTTTTTGCGTATTCGTGAGTTGTCGGGTACGGAGGACATTCATCAAAAGCTATATGAATATCAGAGCCTAAATCAGACTGCAATTCCATACTAAATTCCGGAGTAAAACGATGCGTACTTCCATCCCAATGCGAGGTAAATGTCACTCCGTCTTCATCAATCTTCACTAACTCCCCTACCGGCCTGTAATCATCAGGGTATACATGATCTTTAATTGCTTCATGTCTGGATAATTTCTTGGTAAATTTCTCCCGGTCCAAAACTGCAGATTCGGAAATGGCAATATTAACAAACCGTTTGGCACCCAGTGAAAATACTTGAAACCCACCTGAATCTGTGATTAAGGGTTTTTGCCAGTTCATAAACTTATGCAACCCACCGATTTTCTTAATAACTCCGATACCCGGACGGAGATATGCATGGTAAGTATTGACGAAAAAAAGTTCAACTCCCAAACCTTCCAACTCGTCCGGCGTGAGAGATTTGACAGTGGCCTGAGTTCCGACAGGCACAAACGCCGGGGTTTCAATTACTCCATGAGGAGTCACTATCACCCCTGACCGTGCTTTAGTCTTTTTATCCAGATACAATGCCTTAAATCCGAAATCAACCATAAGGAATATTATTGTACCAGCTTTTATTTGACTTAATTGAGACCAACTTTACCCCAATCCGTGTTCTATTTTGAGCCGGGAGACCTTGGAATCTATACTTCCTGATGGTTGACCAAAGATTTTGAGAATTTTTCCAGCAATAGCAATTGATGCTTCAAATTCCGGCTGGATAACTTCCAAAACTCCTAAATCTTTGAGATATTTCTGGTGTGTTTCATTATGTGTCCGGCAATAAATGGAAACCTTTTTATTAAGTCGTAGGCTATTAGTAATAACTTGTTCCTGTGTCGCTAGATCCGGGATAGCTACTACGACAGCTTTTGCCTTGTCTACCTGAGCATAATCCAGTATATCGATATCGGCTGGGTCACCAAAGACTACTGTAAATCCATCATTTCTAAGACTTGCAGCTTTGTGCTGGTTTATTTCAACAACTACAAAAGGAATGTGAGCCATTGTGAGCGCCCGACCGATGTAACCTCCTACTCTTCCATATCCGCACAAAACCACATGGTTTTGAAAAGGAAGTTCGGGAAGTGTATCATGATGCTGACTCGTTGCAAAAAAACGTGTATAAACGAACGGCAACTGCTGCCGGGAATAATCCCGTAATTTGTTATAAAACACCGGAGCCCCTAAATATATCGGCGGCATTAACAATATTGAGAGAAGACCCACAGACACAATCAAACCGTAGATAGTCGTATCAACCAACCCTTCACTTAAGCCCAAACTTGCCAGAACAAAGGCAAACTCCCCAACCTCAATTAGGCCTATGCCAACTAAAAAGGAGGTTTTTGCATGATGCCCAAGATAAAAAGTAAGAAACATGCTGACCAGGAATTTAATGGCTATTACTAATAAAGTGAGTGCAAAAATAGTTCCAAAATGGGCAAAGAAAAACCCAGCCGGCAATACGAACCCAAGAGTTGTAAAAAAGAGCAGTGCAAATAGATCCCGTAATGGCCTTACTTCACTAAACACCGCGTGAGTCTCATGCGACCTGGAGATAAGAAGTCCGGAAAGAAAGGCGCCGAGAGCTGCGGAAAGTCCTAAATATTGGGTAAAATACGCTCCCGCAAGTGCAATTGCAAATACTCCGGTCAAAAGTAATTCCCGACTTTCAAGACGCGCCAATTGGGTCATAAGTCTAGGTATTAATTCTTTACCCAACACCAAAAACAAGGAAAGTACCACTGTGGACAGAAATAGGCCGTTCAATATCGACAATGTCAAACCGGCAATCGAGTTTCCGGATTGGGTAATTTTCCCGAGCAACGGCAAAACCAACATCATCGGCAGTACTGCCAAATCCTGTACGATGAGCCAGGCAGTCATGATTTCTCCCGGTAAAGAATCCAACTCTCCCCGATCAGTCAAAATCTTAATTACTATTGCAGTGGATGAAAGAGAAAATGCAGCAGCGGCAAAATAAGCAGGAAACAATGCGAAACCAAATGAAACCAATATAAATGCTATTAAAACAGTAGTCAGCAGAATTTGCAAAATTCCACCGATGATTGCTATGTTTGCTACCTTTTTCAGTTTTTCCCAGGAAAATTCAAGACCCAAAGTAAACAAAAGCAATACAATTCCCAATTCTGAGAGAAATTTCACCACAACATTTGTATCAGAAACCCCAAATAATATGCTAACAGTAAGTCCCGAAATGAGATATCCCACAACCGGCGGCTGTTTAAGCAGTTTGAGTACTGCTCCTCCCACAAAGGCAGCAGAGACGAGCACCAGAAGTGAGGTAATTATTTGGGCAGGCATAATTTATTTAATGGTATCCTAATTACTACACCTAAGCAATGCTAATTTGTGATAATGTCGTCAGCGCAGTTTTCAATTCAACCGGAATTTCTGCAAAACATGAGATAGTCTGACCCGTTACAGGATGAGGAAATTCGATCTTCTGTGCATGCAGAAAAACCCTAGGACACCACTTCCTATCTATTTTTTGTTGTTTCCTGCCGGCATAAAGGTAATCTCCAACTATCGGAAAGCCCAAATATTTGAGATGTACTCTGATTTGATGCGTACGTCCGGTTTGGGGATAGAGTTCAACTAATGAAAATGGTTGTGGGTTAACAGAAGATGGACGAGCAAAATATTTTAGTACTTTATATTTTGTTAGTGAATCTTTACCTCCGGGGACAACACCGAAATGCTGCGGATTCCATGGCAACCTATCTATCGGCGCATTTATTTCTCCTGTATTTGGTACAAGTTTGCCATGAACCAGGGCTAAATAAGTTTTCGTCACCTGCCTGGTTTTAAAAAAAGTTTGCAGTTGACTAAAGGAATGAGCAGTTTTAGCGAGTATCAAACAACCTGAGGTTTCCTTATCAAGACGATGTACTACTCCCCTTCTATGAAGAAAATCATCTTTGTCGCCGTCCGTTAACGCGTTGAGAATGGAAAATTCCGATCCCATCCAATCCTCAACAGTGAGATCCTTAACCGATTTAGCACGGTTTACTACAACTCCGTATGGTTTATTTATTACCAGAAGGTGGTCATCTTCGAAGAGCCTGGGGAAATCAAGTTTAATTTGGGTCATCGTTTCTTTTTGGCTTCACATTCCATGCAAAGTATGGCTGTAGGATTTGCAGCCAAGCGTTCTGTATCTATCAATTTAGCGCAATTGGCACAGAAACCATATGTCCCTTTTTCGATCCGTTGCAACGCAGCTTTTATTTCGTCTTCCCGCACATGCACTTCGGTAAGCATTGCCTGGTAACGCTCGTGATTGTTTTCTTCATTGGCCTCCGTATCTGAAGCAGCATTGTCAGATAACCGATCTGTATCCGCAAACGGATCCTGCTTGGAAAGTTCAGCAATTTGTGCATGAACCTTCGAGAGTTCTTCTTCCAGATGTGTTTTAATCTCAACTAATATGTCCTTTGGTAATTTCATATTTTCTTTTTTTGGAAAATTGTAGTCAAATTTCTCAAGTTGTGGTATTTGTTGTCGATTACTATAACCAGCCCTACTAAGGAAATCAAGGCAATCGTTACAAACGCTAATAAGTCAGCTGAAATACCATTCCAGTATAGGTGATCCTGACGAAAGATTGCAAGCACACACAATGTAATACCTAATAGTAAAAATGCACCTAAACCTGATGACCCCCGGGGCAATTCATACTTACTCACATTACGATTATAAACCCATAAGATTAACCATATGCCCAGAGAGGCTATCATACCATAAAGGCCAATGGGATGATGAAGTCCGGGTACGCCTACTGCAGGAACTCCAAATCTTCCGCTTAAGACCTTGCCGGTAACACTCCCGTCAAGAAAAACCGCAAGTGAAACAAAAAAAATCAGCGGCGGAAGTGCTTTGCCATATGCATCAATCAAAGTCATTAAGGAAAGCTTCTGTGATTTTCCATAAACAAGAAATGCTATTGATCCTGATATGATGGCACCAATGACTGAAAAACCGGGAAAACGCCAAAGTACAAAGATACGCAACAATTGTTCGGAAAATACCGGCCAATGTACCACGATAAATAAAATTCTTGCTCCAATAAAAGCTGAAACAGCGGCAACAACTATGTTGTCCAATATCCGAATCTCTTCCAATCCGCGATCGCGGGACTCACGCCATACTCCAAACGCAGCCAGAATAAACCCCAAAGCCACAAAAATCCCAAAAGACGATACAGAAAATGACCCAATAGAAATCAGTGATGGCCACATAAATTTACTGTAAATACCCCTCAAGTTTTATAGATAAAGGTGGTATACACTCCAAATCCCAACAGAAAAGCTCCTAGTCCCAAAAGTATTTGACCTATACCAAAAAGGTCAGCTAAAAATCCGCTCAGCATTACAGGAATCAATGCCGCTCCCGCGATGAGCGATGAGAGAATACCATAAATTCTACCACGCATCCGCTCTTTTGTACTTTCCTGAAGTACTGTATTGCAGGAAATATCTATAAAACTATTGGCGAGGCCTAACAAAAAGAAACACGCAATCGCAACGGTCAACATTCCCGAGCGCAAACTCACGGAAAAAATATTTTCAAACAAAAGGGACAAACGTTCTGAATGTTGGCCGCTTACAATCAGGGATACAAGTACCAGAATTATCCCGGAAAGAAGAATGCCAGTATTGATAAGTGTCCGTTTACGGTATTTATTTCCCATGCTGCCTAGTAATAATGTGCCTACAATCATGCCTGTAGCAGCCGGACCTAAAATAAGGAGTGAGGCATCAGTAAGCTTGATGTTTAATACCCGGTCAGCAAATCCCGGACCTAGAGTTGCAAAAATGGCGATGACTGCTTGAGCCAAAGTAACAAGTATAAGCGCTTTTAGTACAGGAGGCGTTTGACGAATAAAACGTAAGACTTCAACCAAATCCGAAAATATGTCAGCCGTACTTACCCGCCTTGCACTTTCGGTAGGCTTTGGAAGAAAAAACGCTAATGATGCGGCGATTATGAAAAGACCGGCAAGTACAAAAAATATGAAATCATTTCCCACCCAGTCCAAAAGCGGTCCTCCCACAATATAACCGCCAATAATCGCACTATAAAAAGTCATCGTAAAAAGGGCATTTGCAGCCAGTAATAGTTGCGGTGGGACAAAAGTCGGTATCAATGAAGCCTCGGCGGGAACAAAAAACTGAGTTACAAATGAAACTATTCCTGCCAAAAGATATATAAGTCCCAAACTAGTCCGGAGCCAAAACATAACTATCATTAATATTGCCCGCAAAACGGTTGAAACAATCATTAAAAGCCTTCTGTCAGTTCGATCTACGAATACTCCGGAAATTATTCCAAATACTACTGCCGGCAAACCAACTACAAGATATAAAAGTGAAACAGCCGAGTTGGTACGTGTATGAGTGTAAACTATAATACCCAACACAAAAGTCAGCATGTTAAACGCTATCTGAGAGATGATTTGGGCACCCCAGAGGAAGGCAAAATGGCGATTTGAGAGAACTTGGAGTAAATCGTTTTTTTTCATACGATTTTGAATAAACTTGATTTTCTAAGGCTCACAGCGTTATCATAGTGAAACCGCTAACATTTGACAACATGACCAGTATTTCACATGCACTTATAGGCGCTGCAATCGCTTCCCGGGTAGGCGATCCTATGGCAGCCGGGATACTCGCAGTCATCACTCACTTTGTGTGTGATGCCATACCTCATTGGGATTTGGGAACCAACTGGCGACAGCGACCTAGACTTGTGACAGGTTCTCTAGCAATATTAGAAACACTGGTTGCGATTTTCGGTACTTTTATTCTATTTTTCCGGAATGTCCCGCCGCTACTGTTACTTTCAACTCTTGTTTTTTCTTTGATCCCTGATTGGTTAGAAGTTCCCTATTACCTCATGCTTCCCAACTCGCCTAAAATTTTTTATTGGATATATAAGGCCCAATCCTTAATCCATAGCAAATTGCAAGCTCCTGCCGGCGTAGCCACTCAAATAGCTGTGGTAACGGCGTTTTTGATTGTGGGATTTGTACTTTAATAAGCTGTAGTTTTTTTAAACTGTAATTTATAGGTTCTCTAGGAAGGTGATTAATGTTCGCACCCCAAACCCAACTCCACCCTTGGGATTGACAGCGGTATCTTTTTCTTCAAAGGCAGGACCGGCAATGTCCATATGTACCCAAGGAATGTTGCTAACAAATTCCTCTAAAAATAAGGCGGCAGTTATTGCGCCACCGTACCTGGAAGTAGCGACATTCCGCAAATCAGCGATATGGCTTTTGATCGTTTCGCGATACTCTATTTCCAGGGGGAGCTGCCATACTTTTTCGCCGGATTCTGCTGCTGCCTGAGTTATTAGATCACCTAATTTTTCGTTATTGGTAAATAATCCCGCCACTTCTTCACCTAGCGCTACCATGCATGCACCGGTCAAAGTCGCCAAGTCGATGATGTAATCCGGTTTTTCATTGACCGCGTATGACAACATATCAGCTAGCGTCAACCTTCCTTCAGCGTCTGTGTTTAAAATTTCAATTGATTTTCCGTTCATCGCTACCGCAATATCTCCCGGTTTGGTTGCCCTGGAACCAGGCATATTCTCACAAGCAGCGATTAACCCAATTACTGTTACCGCCGGTTTAAGTTGAGATAATATGCTAAAAACGCCAAGTACAGTAGCTGCACCAGACATGTCAAGTTTCATCGTCTCCATATTTTTGGCATCTTTTAGTGAGAGTCCTCCGGTATCAAAAGTGATTCCTTTTCCGGCTAAAACAATCTTTTTTTTACCGCCGCCGCTGTAAACCAGTTTGATAAATTTAAGCGGTTCAGCACTACCTCTGGTAACAGCTAAATATGCACCCATGCCCAATTTGCGAACATCTTTTTCATCCATGATTTCAACTTTGATATTTTTTTGCCGCCCCAAAGTCATCGCCGCATTTGCCAAATAAGTCGGAGTCGTTATCGTGGGTGATTCATTAATAAGATCCCGGGCAAAAAGAGTACCGGCAACACCTATTTGTGAATTGGTAATTGCATTGGTTATATGCTGCAACTTCGCAGGCGGTACCAAAAACCAAACATCCGTAAGCTCATTTTTATTTTCCTGATCAACTGTTTTGTACTTCTCATAGCGATAGGTTCCCAGTTCTAAGCCTTCGACCAAAACCCTGGCACTATCTGAGATGGCAATTTTTGGGGTGAGCTCACTAACTAGATCAATTGCCAGAGTTTTTTTACCGCTAGATTTGGCTTTTTTACCCAGAGTTGCGGCTAGTTTGCGTAAACCAGATAGCGTCAGATCGCCTTTCTTACCTACTCCTAATACGTAGACAATTTTCGCAGCCAACCTTCCCCCAGAAGGAAATGCAATAAATTGCCCTTCTTTGCCACTAAATCCTTCATTGGCTAAGAAATTATGCAATTGACCGTCTAACTTGATATTCATTCTGGAAGTCACAGTTTGATAATCCTCTTCGGTTACCAATACTGCTAATGCGTCAACTTCTATTTTATCCCATGAGGCCGTTTTAGCTTTGAATTTCATATAATTATTTTAATTTGAGGAACTAAATACCAGTTGATCTCAAAAACATCATTCTAACGCCTAATTTTACTCTTCGAAGTCTTTATTTGCAATATAAAGAGTGCTAAAATTGAAGTCAAGCCAAAGTGGTGGAATTGGTAGACACGCAGGTCTCAAAAACCTGTGGCCTCAAAAACCGTGAGGGTTCGAGTCCCTCCTTTGGCACAGTAAAAAATTATCCCGGATTATAGTAAATCCTCAATTTCCTAAGCTGAATTTGAGGCTGTATCATCCCGTTTCTTTTCCATCGGGTAAAATCGGATTCTATCACCCCTGAACATAAAATCTATCTCACCCAAAGGCCCATTTCGATGTTTGGCGATTAACAATTTCGTCAACACGTTGGAACTCCATTTCTCTCCTTCAGGCAGATCTTCCCGATAGATAAACATGACTACGTCTGCATCCTGTTCTATTGCGCCTGATTCCCGTAAATCAGCTAATTGTGGAACTCTCGTACCTCTGGCTTCAACTGCGCGGGAAAGTTGCGAAACTGCTACCAGTGGAACTTTGAGTTCCCGGGCAATATTTTTCAGGTTTTGGGAAACATATGATACCTCCTGTACCCGGCCTTCAAATCTCCTGCCCGCATCGACTAACTGCAAATAATCAACTATTATTAATTTCACCCCATGTTCCATCTGTATCCTTCTTGCTTTGGTTCTCATTTCCATGATGCTTAATCCTGGCGTATCATCGATATAAAGAGGTGCTTCAGCCAATTGCCCCATCGCTTCAGATAATTTACCGAAATCTTCATCAGTCAATCTACCTGTTTTCAACTTCCATGCATCAATATCAGCTTGCGCGACTAATAGTCTATCTACCAGCTCTTCTTTGCTCATTTCAAGTGAAAAAATGGCAACCGGCAACTTGGCTGTTGTGGTTATGTGTTGGGCCACATTAAGGATAAAAGCAGTTTTTCCCTGTCCCGGCCGGGCTGCCAGGATAAGTAGATTTGACTCTTGCATCCCTGCTAATTTATTATCTAGATCGGTAAATCCCGAAGGCACACCCCGAAGTCCACCAGCTTTTTTATGAAGTTCATCCAAGCGGTCAAATGAAGCTGCTAATATATCTTTGACTACGATAAAATCCCGCCGCATATGGAGCTGGGATATGGCAAATATTTCCGCTTCTGCATTATCAAGAATACTGCGGGCTTCTCCTTCTTCTTTAAATGCTGCCTGAGTAATTTTACTGGCTCCGGTTATAAGTTGCCGTTTAATATAATGATCCTGTATAATCTGTCCGTATTTCTCGGCATGAGCGGCAGTCGGAACGGTATTTAATAACCCGGCCACATATCCAGCTCCCCCGGCAGCTGTTAATTTACCCATATTTTTTAACTTGGCTGTAACTGTGACGACATCGACCGGCTCATGAAGTTCAAATAGAGTCAGCATTGCTGAATATATATATGCGTGGGCATCTTTATAAAAAAAGGCAGGGCGTAGAAATTCAGCAACATCTATCAGTGAATCTTTATCAAGAAGTATTGAACCTAAAACTGATTGCTCAGCTGAATCATCATGCGGAGGGACTTGCGGGTTATGCATAGAAAATACCTATTAATTTATCGAATAATTGGTCCATCAGCTGACGGATTGAAAATGGTATTTATTCCAAAATTACTACCTGCATCTCCTGAGGCAAAGTTTCTTTAGTTACTTTTAACTTAGGTTGGGGAACAATTCCTTCTTTTCCAACTTCTTTGAGAAATGCTGAAACTGGAGTAAGCACTTTCATTAATTCAGGATTTAGGTCCTGTTTCTGGTAATGCATGGGTATTACCAACGATGGTTCGAGTGCGGTGACCACTTGAGCAGCAATTTTTGCATCAATTGTATAAAAACCACCGCAAGGCACTAATAATATATCAACATCATCAAGCAGCTCTTCCTGTTCCTGTGTCAAAAGATGTCCCAAATCACCCAAGTGGACTATAGTAAGACCATCTATGTGAAATTTGAAAATAGTGTTCTTACCCCGCAGAGCACCTTCTTTGTCGTCATGAAAGCTGTCTATCCCGGAAATTTCCACGCCTCTGACTTCGTATTCACCTGGACCTGAAAAAACTATCAGCTCCCCATCTTCACTAGTGACAGCTTTGGTAAAGTTGTGATCTGGATGCGCATGTGACACTGTTACGATATGGGCAGTCGTGTTTTTGGGAAATTTGTACGCCACAATCTGTGTGTCATAAGGATCAGTAACGACAGTTGCAGATTTACCCTTCAATCTAAAAGAAGCATGTCCGAGTGGTATAATATCCATGGACACTACTTTACACCACAGATACCAAACTTGACAAGGATGACTTTGATTTCTACAATGAGCCGACACATTTACTGTACCGCCCTTTTGAATAGTTAATGAATTGCTTCCACATCAAGAATTTATTAAATAGAGTTGACGTATGAATAAAGATACTGTAGTTGCCTCAATAATTGGTTTTAGTCTTGGATTGGTTGCTGCTATAGCACTTTGGGTAGTTCCCAGAGTACTTCCCAAGCAAGCGCCGGCAACTGACCTTGTAGCTTCCAGTGAAACCGGTTCCAAAAAAACTCCAGATGTCGAGACTAATGAAGCTAAAAGCTTAGTAATATCAGCACCTCAGGATGGTGAAATTGTAAATTCAGCACGTGTAGGTATCAAAGGCACTGCTGAAGCTGCGGATTTTATCATCATCTCTACCCCCAAAGATTCAATCGTCTTATCTCCTTCCAACGGAGAATTTTCAGAAAACCTCGATCTTACGGAAGGCAACAATGAATTAGTTTTCACCAAGTATTCACGCGGCCAGTATGAATCAAAACGGCTAAATGTTTTTTACTATGCAGAATCGTTCTAAAATTACCTTATTACTGACAGGAATGACCGTGGCTTTAATTTCCCTTGGCCTAACCGGTATCTCATTTTGGTCATACGCTCAGGCCCAGGGTTCCAGTGAAACTTCACAGGACGCAAGCGGATCTTCGGTAAACACTGAAAAGGTCAGGGAACTCAAAGAAAAACTTGCCACAAAAGTTGCCGAGCTAAGACTTCAACAAAAACGCGGATTTGCCGGTGAAATTGCTGCTCTTTCGAAAAATTCTTTTACCTTGGTCACCGCATCAGGTGAAGTGAGAGTACGTTTCAATGAGGATACGCAAGTTTTTCAAACAGGCACCAAACGCATCGAGAAAAAACCCGCGGACTTGGCTAACGGAAATTTTGTCTCAGTACTGGGATTCTTTGAAGAGGCGGATAAATTACAACAGGCGAAAGTTATTTTTTTGGAAACAAAACCGCCGGTCCATGAAATTGGAAAAGTCATCAGCATAGACAAGGACGAAGGCACTGTAACTGTTAAAACCAGCAAAAACACTGAACAATCATTCGATTATGAAAGAACTTCAGCTGCAACTGAATATGCAATTGCCAATACTCCTCTCAAAAAGAGCGGGTTATCCAGACTAGCTGTTGGAGATTTGGTCCAATTATGGGTAAAGGAAACAGATGAAGCTCATTCAATCGTGCGTCTCGTACGTATATCAAAAAATCTGTTTCCCGATGTAGCAGGACAAACATCGGAAGCAAGTGAAAGCAGTAAGCAAAAACCCACTTCCAGCGCTCAGCCCAAAACAAGCGCGAACACATCACCATCACCCAGTCCTAAAACAAAAGCAACTCCTAAAGCTTCAACCACGCCTTGATCTGTTATAGCCTACATACTTGAATTTGTTCCGGCCATATACCCCTCTAAGCTGCTTTGATCCCGCCTTCATCTTTATAATGATAATATTGGCGGGACAAACCAGCTATGACGGGTATACAAAACTCACGCTTCACTTTGATATAATGCTACAACATGTTGCTCGAAAAAATTGATGCACTTTTGGTAACTGATCCCGACAATATAAGGTACCTCAGTGGATTTTATGGCCTTGCGCCCCAAGAACGGGAAGCTTATGCTCTAGTCACGGCTGATATGACGTTTCTCTTCGTAAACGCTTTATACAGTGAACATGCAAAACAATTATCCAAATCTCCTACTCTCAAATTAACCCATGATCCGGGAAGAGCGATTAACATAATTGAGATCTCACACGATAAACCCATGTCCCAAAAACTTAAGGAAATAATCAAGTCGCTCGCACTGCCTCATACCGCAAAACTAGGATTTGAAGAAACCAATCTAACCGTGGCTGAATTAAGTAAACTGCGGTCACAACTTCAGGAAATACAACTTATTTCCACCAGGGACAGAGTAGAAGCACTAAGAAAACTCAAACACCCGAAGGAAATTGAATTTATTCGCAGTGCAGCAAATCTTACCGATCAGTGTTTTGTTTTTATTTTAGATAAGCTCAAAAACGGGGTGACGGAATCAGAAATCGCCTGGGAAATTGAAACATTTTTCCACTCACATGGTGCCGAACCCGCTTTCTCCCCCATTGTGGCGTTTAACCAAAACTCTTCACAACCGCATTACCGTCCATCCCATAACTCACCTGCCTCGCCGGCAGGCGGGCAACTTGCAACCCATAACCAACTGATACTTCTTGACATCGGTGCTCGAGTCAACGGGTACTGCGCCGACATGACCAGGATGGTTATAGTAGTTGCTCTTGAGTCCGAAATTAATAATGCTTACACGGCTCTGAAATCAGCTCAACAAAAAGCTTTGGATTTATTGGTGAGCGGTGAAAGAAGCGGGGCTAGGTTGGATGCTTATGTAAGAGAAGAATTAACAAAAGCCGGGTTTCCAACATATCCGCACTCCCTCGGTCATAGTGTAGGCCTCGCTATTCATGAAGGTCCGCGGTTAAGCGTCAGGCGCGATGAAGAATTAAAGCCAGGCATGGTCATTACGGTCGAACCGGGGATTTATCTTGAAGGAAAATTTGGGATGAGAATCGAGGACCTGGTACTTATACAGGAAAAAGGGATTGAAGTATTATCAACCTCCCCAAAAAATCTAATACAATTATAATATTGAAAACAGTATTCCGCACTTAAATTGATCTTAAACAGAAACCAGTAGGGGTTGACGGAAATTTAATTCAGCCGCTTGCTGTAAAAAAGCGTTTCTTGTAGCTTCAAAATTAATTCGTTCTGGTAATTCCTCCCGTGTAAAACAACCTAATTCTACCGAAATTCCGGCTTCATCAGCCGAATGTCCAGTATAGGAATATCCGCTTATAACCAGTTCGCCGTCAGGCCAATAAACTGCATAAAGAATTTATTGATGAAGCTCCTATGGCATACAAGGATATTGATGAAGTTATG
>CAYHKY010000009.1:24823-26168 GCA_964357355.1 uncultured Gammaproteobacteria bacterium
TATCTGTCACGGTTAACGTAAGGCTTTCATCCGGTCTCTTGTCTCCTCTCTCACGCCCAGACCTTGACCAACCCAAGACTTCACTCATACCGCCTGAATCGTTTTGAGCAAGAAGTCTGATAATTGCCACCGGAAGTTTGTGAGTTGGATCTAAATAACTCACAAATTCCATTGTCCTATCAGGATTAGGCACATTTTTAATTATTCGTCTTAAACCAACCTGAAATTCTTCTTTTTTATTTTGACCTGCCATATAACGCGCTATTATACTCCAAATTAATAGTCATCGCCTTTTATAACTAATTGTCTTTGTATTTATTCTTAGAAACGGGAACTTGAATTGACAAATACTGTATAATACCATCTACATGAAAACCCAAGTGACTGGTTGGTATTGTCATTGTCACCCAACTCGTATGGTTGGCGGGTTTTCTGTGGTGTAACTTTTAATTCAGTTTTATACATTTAACCCGCAAAACCTGCGGGTTTTTTGATGGGAAAAATATATGCAACTACCGAAATTATATGCGCAAACCGGTTCTAAAAGGGCTATCGATCTGACCCTGAGCGTCAATCCTCTGGGATGTTCTCCCCGTGTTTTAAAACTCCTGCCGAAAATTACTATGGCTGATATCAGTTCGTATCCCGATTCCAAAATTCTCATCAATAAGCTTACCCAGCGCTTCAGGGTTAACGAAAACAATCTGCTCCTGGGATGCGGGTCGGAACAACTTATCAAGTTAATCGCGCAAACATTTTGTACGGCTAAAGGTCTAGCCGTGATGGAACAGGGTTCATTTGCCGTATTTACTAAAGAATGTTTGCTGGCCAAAGCAAAAGTCGTGGCGGTTAATTTGGAAAAAATGCTGCAGTTACCAAACCCGCAAATTATATTCCTGGCAAATCCCAAAACACCTACAGGTGAAATCATCGACCAAAATTTTATGATCAAACTTGCGCAAAAATTCACCCGCTCAATTCTCGTTATTGACGAAGCAAATGGTGAATTTATTGATGAAAGTTTTATAGCTAGGGCCGTAAAAAGTAAAAACACGCTGGTACTGCGCACGTTTTCCAAAGCCTGGGGACTGGCAGGACTCAGAATCGGAGCAGTAATCGGTCCCGCTACCTTAATTGAAAAACTGACACAAGCCCAACAACCATTTCCAGTTCCGCAAATTGCGATCAAGTTGGCTCTTGCGGCACTCTCCGATCAAAAATTTATAGATAAAACTAAACTATTTGTCACCCGGGAACGCGAATTTCTTACCAGTCAATTACAATTGCGCGGCATGTCGGTATCCCGGTCAATTACCAACAATCTTTTCATCAAAGTTCCAAAGAT
>CAYHKY010000010.1:0-26156 GCA_964357355.1 uncultured Gammaproteobacteria bacterium
GAAGAATTAGACAAATTTACAGCTAAAGTTGAAGATTTATGGACATGGCCAACTCAAGCCCTTATAAATCTTCACAATATGGGTTTTGAAATCGTAGAAATGGACGATTTCAGCATTGATGAATTTATAAAAGACGGTGGTGATTACATGATCAGAAGATATGGAAAGGAAGTAGGTGAAGCTCAAATAATACACAGCGACATAGATCAGGAAAGAAATATTTTTGCTAATTATATACAACTAAATCTGCATCAGGAGATATTGCCGACAATTGATGATATCAGGAAACTGATTGATCAAGATTATCTCGTTTTATGCAATGTGAATTCAAAAACACTGAATAATGAATCAGGTTACACTGGTCATTTTGTAGTAATTTTTGATTACACTAGTACTCATTTAATTCTTCATGATCCGGGTTTACCACCGTCTGAAAACAGACAAGTTATTTTTGCAGATTTTCACAGAGCATGGGAATATCCTGATTCGCGGTCAAAAAATTTACTTGCTTTTAGATATTATAAAGTGTAAATATACGTGACTTAAATTCATCATAGTTATGAAATTTGAAGAACTTAATATAGTTATCTGAAAGAATATATGACTACAAAAATTATTGCTCTAGTTGGGGTCGTGTTATTCGTATTCAGCCTTCTATTCTATTATAGATTAGACCAAGGCAATAAACTTGCTTCAGCACTAAATGAAGAAAAAAAGGTATATGGAATGATCGGAGATGATGTTCCGCCTCCATGTACATGGGATGTCCAGCTTACGGAGAGGGTGATGGCTGAAAATAAATCTCAGGCGATAGTAGTTGAAGCTGCTAATTCGATTGATGTTAGTTGCGAATCGATTCTGGCACTTCGAGCTCCGGGGTTTGATATAAGTCCTCCCAAAGAGGAACAAAAAATTTCACTTACCACTGGAAATAAAGGGTCGCTATCATGGATCCTGACTCCCAGAAAAACAGGAACATTTGATGTCACAGTGTCTGATATCTTAAATACGAAGATTTTTGGAATTACTGTAACCGATATGTTTGGGCTTACGGCAACCCAAGCCAAAACATTTTCTGTGGTCGGAGGACTTTTTGGTCCGATGTTTACGGTACCATGGTGGATAGAACGGTTTTGGAACCGGCGTAAACAAAAACAAGGTGGTCAGAAGGAAGAAAACGAAGTATAGCCAACTTGCTTGATTTTGTGAGGCCATAACTCCTTCTAGACTGATCCGTCAGAGGGGCGGATACAGTAAGAAGGGTATAAAAACTACCTGACGTTATATTTACCTTATTATAAAGGCCTATAGTGGTGATTGACTTCCTGTAAATACTAGTGTATACTTACATTTGTTAACAGATTTAAACTCAGAAATCTGTTTAAATAGGATTTAGTTTTTTTGTCGAGCTAAGATAAAGATACCTAACTTTAATTATTTGTGTCTTTTGTGATTCTCTTCTAAAACCACTTCTCATTTAGGCAGGTTTCTTAGTTCAAATTTTTAGTAATACGTTTTTTGTCTGAACTTAGATTTATATGGCAAAAAAGTTGTTTATTGGCAGTTTTCCTCTGAACACTACAGAACAGGTATTGAGGGAGTTATTTACAGCACAAGGTCAAGTTCTTTCCTTTACCATTGTCATGGATCAGGATACACGCACAAGTCGCGGTTTTGGATTTGTTGAAATGGCCAGTGATGAAGCGGCTCAACTGGCTATCGAAAAATTAAATGGATACAAACTTGGGGATAGAAATATAGTAGTAAAAGAAGCATTGGCAAAAACATCTTACACAGGTATGAATGATTTCCGGGGTTTTGGTAACAGAAACAAACGACGTTTTTAAAGGAGAGTTTATGATAGCAACACTATGCATCCGCTGTGGGAAATCAAGAATTTTTAAAAATACGTGGAACGAGTTAGTCGGAACCTCCGAAGTCACCTATACACAAAGCGTGTGTCCGGATTCTGCATGTCAAAAAACCGTCGAAAAACTTCTAAAAGATAAACATGACATCTTCGTTAATCGGCTTGAAGCATCACTCAAAAGACGCAAAGAAAATATTAGTAAAAGCGTTATGATGCGTAAAGCTAATTTGCTACAAAAAGAAGTCGACAAATCGAAGAACAAAGTGTTTAGAAAATCATAACCCCAACAATTACATATGAATAAATATGCACAGAATCAGAAAAAAAGACACAATCCGAAACTCAAAAAGAAAATGCATGGAAGCGTAAGGAAGCTAAAAAGAAGAATTAAAGCGAACAAATAATTTCATTTAACCTGAATAATCGTGTATACGATTGAACCATTTGGAGCGTTTACTGTCACTTTATCTCCTACTTGTTTACCTACAACAGCTTTTCCAATCGGACTTTGCACGGATAATTTATTTTCATGAGGATTTGATTCATATCCTTCAACTAACATAAAGGATCTTTTTTGTTTACCTGTTGTCAAAGTGATATGACTACCAAATCCAATAAACTCAGTATGAGATATGGCAGTTATTTCTCCAAATCGAAGTAGATATGTGAGTCTTCTCAATTCCCGGTCAATTGAACTTAACTCAAACCTGGCCGCTTTGTAAGCTCCGTTTTCTGATAAATCTCCCATTTCCCGAGCAGTACGCAGATTTATGACAGCACTTTTCCTCTGGTAAGTAAATTTCTCAAAATCATCTTTGAGTTTTTGATAACCATCTTTTGTAAATTTAATTTTTTTTGGAATCATCACTGAATATTCATTATACTTGATCCATACGATTTACCGAACTCAACTCATTAATTCTTAAATAAAATCTGCAATTGAATGCGTGGTATAGCCTACATGCTTGAAATTGTTCCGGCCATATACCCCTCTAAGCTGCTATTGTAACCTAACAGGTTTGCAAACCAGCGTAAGACGGGTATACAATCCAACCATGCTGGTAGACACGATTACTCTTACTATACAAGCCGGTAACGGTGGTAACGGCGCATCAACCTTTTTGAGAAATGCGCGAACATCTCGTGGCGGACCTGATGGTGGTAACGGTGGTAACGGCGGTTCAATATATTTTCAGGGTTCCCAAAATGTGACTGACCTCAAGCAGTTTCGCTATCAAAAAAAACTATTGGCGGCAGATGGTATCGCAGGGATGCATAGAAAAATGCATGGGGCAAATGCTTCCCATATGACCGTGGAGGTTCCCATTGGAACAAAAATAACAGATGTCGACACCGGTCAGGTATATGAAATTTCCGAAACAGTAACACAGTTTCTTTTGGCAACAGGAGGAAAAGGCGGACGCGGAAATACTGAATTTAAAACCGCGACCAATCAATCACCCAAATTCGGAGAAAAGGGGACATTAGGTCAGAAACGGACGCTGCTATTGGAACTTAGATTGATTGCCCAAGTTGGACTCATTGGGCTTCCCAACGCAGGAAAAAGCAGTTTACTTGCAGTGCTTACCCGTGCCAAACCCAGTATAGGGGATTATCCGTTTACCACACTTGAGCCTATGATAGGCATGATGAAATCTATTGCTATAGCTGATATTCCTGGACTCATTGAAGGTGCTTCGACAGGTAAGGGTTTGGGAATCAAATTTCTCAAACATATTGAAAAGACACAAGTCCTCGTTCACTGTATAGAAATCACCCACCCAAATCCTCTTGAGGCATATCAAATAGTCAGGAGGGAATTTGAAAAATACAATTCTCAGTTAACTAAAAAGCCCGAAATAGTACTTCTTACCAAAACTGACTTGGTTGATACAGGAATAATAAAACAAGTGATAACTCTTTTCAAAAATAGAAAAAAGCGGGTTCTTGCTTACTCACAATTTAACTTAGAAAGTATTAATAAGCTAAAAAATGCTCTTGAAAAACTTCTGACGCATGATTAACTTAAAAAAAACATTTCGTGTTTTGCCGATTCATTTGATAAATCCCCGAATTGATCGGCAGATTGCGGTCAATTTGGGAGAAGAATTAGAATCATTAATCCTTACACTCGGAGGAACCATTGTAGACAGGGTAATCCAGAAAATGGTGCGTCCTGATCCGGCATCATATATAGGCAGCGGGAAAATTGTTCAGGTATCCCAAATCATAAAGGATAAAAGAGTCGATATAGTTGTTCTAAGTTCTATGGCCAAACCACGACAAAAGTATGTTCTGCAGAAAGATTGGATCACAGTTAATCCAAAAATTGAAATTTGGGATCGGGTAGATTTGATCCTGCATATTTTTGATATACATGCGAGGACAGTTGAGGCAAAATTACAGATAGAACTGGCGCGTATGAGTTATATGGGGCCACGAATTTATGGCATGGGTTTTATACTCTCCCAACAAGGAGGGGGTATAGGCACTTCGGGAATTGGAGAAACCAATACAGAACTTATGAAACGGCATTGGCGAAACGAAATAAAAAAGAAAACAGAAGAGCTTAAAAAAATTGAGAAAAATAAAGAAATACAGATAGTTAAGCGGAAACAAGATGGATTCAAAACTGTGTCAATAGTTGGATATACAAACGCCGGTAAAAGTTCACTTTTTAATGTCCTTACAGGGAAACCCGCATTTATAGAAAACGTGTTATTTGCAACTCTTGACAGTTCAGTAGGAAAACTCTATATCTCCGAGTTGCAGAAAGATGTATTAGTTACGGATACGATTGGGTTTATCAGGAATTTACCTCCTCACTTAATCAAAGCTTTCAAATCAACATTGCTCGAATCTATCTATGCAGATTTACTTTTACATGTGGTTGATGTTTCAGATCCGGAGTGGGAAGTAAAAATATTGATCGTCAATGAAATTCTTGAAGAACTTGGGAGAAATTTGAGTGATGTAATTTATATATTTAACAAAACTGATTTGGTAACGGTAGACCGGGAAAAAATAACACAAAAATTTTTACAAAACACACCTATTTTCATATCAACAAAAAATGGAGAGGGAATTGAAGAGGTAAAAAAGACAATAACTCAAAGATTTAACAGAGAAACAAGAGTGTCTATGACGTAAGTTTATAGACGAATCTCCTTTTGTCCATCCATCTGTTGAACCGCCCCATATGCATAAGTCTATTTGAGGAATCCGCTGACATCTTCAACAACTCATTATCGACTGCATGGATTTTCGGATTAACCTTGAGTGCTAGTTCATTGAGTCCGAGTAATTTCAATCCACTGAGTGACCTGATCCTAGAAAGAGCCACATATCCCATGCCTTCTATAAATGATTTTGAGAGATCTATTTCTGCCGCATCAAGAGTCATTCCTTGGCTTTTATGAATTGTGATAGCCCAGGCAAGTCGAAGTGGTATCTGCCGGATTTGGGCGACAATCTTATCATCCTCCATGATCGTCCATTCGGCCGGTAGCGCAGTAATACGAGTTCGTGAAGCCGTTTCTATGATAGGAAAATCAGAACCAGTAAATCCTACGACTTTACCCAATGTGCCATTGACATAACCTTTTTCATAGTTATTGCGGACAAACATGACAAGTGCACCTTTTTTGAGTTGCAACTCGGCAGGTGCCAAACATGAGCGTTTCATCGCTTCAATAACCTTGTCTGGTCCGACTGCGGTCATATGATGGATGTGTAATTGGGCATTAATCCTGTCAAGTTCTTGTTGGTTGATCGTATCGACGTCGACATTGTGGGTGTATAGTTTGGTAGGTGTAATTTTGGTGATAGTTGGTTTTTGCATTGCATTTGCCAGCGTTTGCCGGACTGTAACATCAACCCGGTCGTGTCTGATTGCGCTTAATAACGTAATAAGTTTTGAATCAGTGTGCCTGCGGGGTTCTGATAAATAACAAACTGATAGATTAAGTTCATTCCAGACATGTGAATTGAAAATAAAATCAATCTGTTCTCTATTTTTTGTGACAGGCGGGAGTTGAAAGAAGTCACCTGAAAGGACTATCTGCATCCCGCCGAAAGGCTCTTTGTTTTGTCTCAGATATTGCACTATATTGTTGATCGCATCAAAACGTCTACCCTCAATCATGGATACTTCATCAATAATGAGGATTTTTGCCGAAGAGACTCTTTTTTTAAGATGAAATTTGTGTCCCAATTCCTTAATTTCATTCTCTGTGAGAGTATCCCTAATTCCCAAACCCGACCAGGAATCTATCGTAACGCCATCAAGGTGGGTGGCTGCAATACCTGTAGATGCAGTGACTGCGATGGGTATGTGTTTAGTTTTTAAATGCTTTATATAAGAACTCAGAACGAAGGTTTTTCCGGTACCGGCTTCACCGGTGAGAAAGACATTTTGTCCCAATTTCAGGATTTCCAACGCTTCAGATTGTTGCATAGTCTTACACCTATTATATGCGTTAACTATGTAAATAGTCAGGTGTAGTAGGTATAGGACTGAAATCGGTATATTAGTAGACCTGAAAAGTGTCACTTTAGAGGTGTTATAGCCTACATACTTGAAATTGTTCCGGCCATATACCCCTCTAAGCTGCTATAGCAACCTTTCAGGTTGCAAACCAGCGTAAGACGGGTATACAATAAATGTATGAATTCTGTGAATGAAGAAGTGAGTTGTTTAACGTGCCACGAGAAAAACTCCGCGCAGAATAATTATTGTCGCTCATGTGGAGCACTTTTAAGAGCGTCGCTTGTAGGAGAAAATCGGACCTGTCCTTTTTGTCAGCAATTGGTGGCTGATTCAGATTTTAGTTGCCCTAATTGTGGAAGGAAAATACGCGAAAAACAGCTCTCAAAAAGCCTACTTTCTCAACTCGGAATTTATCTCTTGAGTTTTTTCTTGCCTCCATTGGGTCTTTGGCCAGGGTTTAAGTATTTGAGACAAAAGGACCAGACTCGTCGCTGGATCGGTATTATAGCCATCATTCTCACCTTTGTCTCGATTCTAGTTACAGCCTATTATACGATCCAAATCGTAAATCAGGTAAATGAACAGGTAAATAAACAGCTTGAAAACATGACTTTTTAAACTTATTACATTTGCAAACTTTTAACAATTTAACAGGACTTACGCAGTTTTTCATCGTTTAGATTGTCATTCCCGCGAAAGCAGGAATCCGTAATCAGAGTGGTTTCGGATCCTCCGGTCAAGCCGGAGGATGACAAAGTGCGTAACTCCTGAATTTAATTCAAATTTATTTGAATTGGATCTTAATAACTTCCAATCCTGACAGAAATTCAGCATTTAATCTTCTAAATAGTTAACCTCAGAAATTGTAAAAGGACAAAAGAGTTTATTTGGGATAAAATATACAGGTGAAAAACATCATCGCACTTCTTAAGCTGAGTTATCCCCTGCATAAATTACTTGCGCTTTTGGCTACCTTAATAGTTATTGGAACTTTACTAGCACTTGTTGCCCCGTTACTCTCAAAAGTAATCGTTGATGAGGTTGTAGCACAAATCCAAACAGGGACCGGAAACGTAAATCTGCTAATTTTGTATATTGTTATTGCATTTGTCGCCAGTATCGGTAGTATTTTCATTCAGGCGATAAGCGAGCGGGTTGGAGACCATTTTGCCGGCAAACTCAGAAAATACCTTACGGAAAAATTCTATGATAAAGCATTCACATTACCACAATCATATTACGATTCCGAACTTTCAGGAAAGATTGTCAATCAGTTAGTCAGAGGGATACAGACGATTCAAAATTTTTTGAATGCGGCTACCAATTTCATCGTTCCCACCTTTTTACAAAGTAGCATCATCATCATCGTGTTGGCATATTATGATCCGCTGATAGCCATTTTTATCGCGGTTCTTTTTCCGATTTATATTCTTTTGTCTCATAAATCAACAGTCAGGTGGGGGAAAGAAGAACAACTGAAGAATAAAATTGAAGATACTACTCGCGGAAGGATTGCGGAGGCAATTGCAAATATGAGTCTCGTTAAAAGTTTTACCAGGCAACTTGATGAGTTTGACTTCGTTTCAAGAAATTTGGATTCGAGCAATAAAATATATGCTAAACAGTCTAAAACTTTTCATTTGTATAACTTTTTGAGAGGGTTGGCGCTGCAACTTACTCTCTTCGGAGTAAATATCTTTGTATTTTGGAGCGCATTTCACGGAAAGCTTTCATTGGGGGAGACTGTACTTATTTTGCAACTGGTTAATCAGGCGCGTATACCTCTTTTTGCCATGTCTTTTATCCTGACTCAACTTCAGATGGCGGAAGCTGGATCTAAGGAATACTTGGAAATATTGGGTTTGAAATCAAAAGAAAACTACAAATCATTTTCCCGAAATACGACTCGGCTTGTGAGTCCTGAAATTGAATTCAAAAATGTAAGTTTTTCATATGACTCTTCAGGGATAGTTCTTGATAATGTTTCGTTTTGTCTCAATAAGTTTAAAGCGGTTGCCCTAGTTGGACCAAGTGGAGCCGGTAAGTCGACTATAGTCAATCTTCTCCTTAAGTTTTATGAACCTACAAGCGGCAATATTTACATAAATGGAATTTCTTACAATAAACTTGATCACAGCACAATTCGTAATAATATTGGTCTTGTTTTTCAGGAAAATGAACTGTTTTCATCTAGTATCCGTTATAACGTGGCATATGGAAAGCCGGAAGCAACTGATTCCGAGATAGATCGCGCACTCAAGCTCGCAAATGCACACGAATTTGTATATAAACTTCCCAAAGGTTTGGATAGTGAAATTGGCGAACGAGGCGTAAGACTTTCAGGTGGACAAAAACAACGAATTCAAATTGCTCGGGCAATACTTAAAGACGCGCCTATTTTGATTCTGGATGAAGCGACGTCCTCACTGGATGCCAAAAGCGAAAAAGAAGTGCAGGATGCCTTAGAGAAGTTGATGCAGAAGAAACTTGTTATCATCATTGCTCACCGGTTTTCGACGATTCAAAATGTAGATACGGTGACTGTAGTTGATAGTGGGAAGATAGTTGATCAGGGTAATCCCCAGGAATTGGCCAAACGTAAAGGTTTGTATGCAGACTTATTGAATTATCAAATTCGAGGTAACCGTAAACTCCTGGAAAAATTCGAGATATATTAGTTCTCTGGAGATCTTCATGTATATTTACAAAAAGGCGGAAAGAAATTCTTTCCGCCTTTTGCTAATAATAGTTAGGTGATTAGAATGAGTTAATCAAGGTTTTCTTGCACTGCATTGTTAAGTTTTACAGGTAACCGATATATCGGATAATCTCCGTATAATCAGGATATTTTTCTCGTAATCCGTTACAAATGCCTGGGTAGGTTTTATTAAAAAACCAGGTTTCCCATAGGCGTAGTAACTATTTCCCGAGTACCCAAAATATTGATGAACGCCTTCTGCCCGCAGGTGTATCATCTTTGTCGGTAGACCTGAATATGCAAGTGTCAAGATCCTCTGTTTCATCCTCTCACCTCCTTTCTTGTATGTATGATGCATAGATTACTTTATTAATGATGAAGAGAAGATGAGAGATAGTTAAGAGTTTGCTGAGAGTTTTATTCATGAAATTTTCATGAATTTACATTACAATGTGCTGTCTATGCAGATACTTATAGTTGAAGATGAAGAAAAAATTCTGAAATTTCTACGTCGGGGGTTGATCGAAGAACATTATGCGGTCGATATCGCTAAAGACGGAGAGGAAGCTCTATACAAAACCGACATCAATGAGTATGATCTTTTAATTCTCGACCTGATGATTCCAAAACTGGATGGGTTGAGTGTATGTCGTAAAGTCAGGGAACGAAATACAAAAATGCCAATTTTGATGTTAACTGCCCGCGACAGTGTTGAAGATAAAATAGTTGGACTTGATGCGGGTGCAGATGATTATGTCACTAAACCATTTTCATTCGCAGAAATGTCTGCCAGAATTCGGGCACTTCTTCGAAGGGGTAAAAAAGTCGGTGATCCGACGATTCTTACCATTGACAACTTGTCTCTGGATCCGGCTAAAAAAGTAGCCTCTCGCGGAGGTAGAAGGATTAATTTAACCGCACGCGAGTATAGTCTTCTTGAGTTTTTTTTACGAAACCAGAATGTTTTATTGTCAAAAACACAGCTTTTAGAGCACGTGTGGGATTATAATTACGATGGACTTTCAAATATTGTAGAAACTTACGTCAAATACTTACGCAAGAAACTTAAAGTATCCGCGATTGATAAAGACCTCATTCATACCCGACGTGGTTCAGGATACATGATGACTAGTGATGCGGCATAGTATGTTTACCAAGGCACAACTTACACTTACACTTTTTTATTCTTTTTTATTTCTTGTTTTTTTCTGGATTTTTAGTATTTGTGTCTACACTTGGATGAATCGTGAACTTGGGCAGGGATACATCAGTCTTGTTGAGAAGCAACATGAACGTTCACAAGGTGAGTCGCCGGTTATTATTCCAGGAACCACAACTACTGTAGTGACAGTTGCGGGAAACGTGGCGCTTGCTAAACTTAAAACAATACTTGTAGCATTAAATGCTTCACTTTTACTCATTATTCCTCCCATCTCATGGATGTTAGCGGCGAGAACACTTGTTCCAATTCGGGATGCACTTATTAGTCAACGGCGATTTGTATCGGACGCATCACATGAACTTCGTACACCGCTTTCAGTAATGAGCGGTGAAATGGAGGTGGCACTTTCAAAGCAGCGAAGTTCAAATTTTTACCGTCAGACATTGGTAAGCGTAAAGGAAGAAATAGATAGATTAACTAGACTTGTCAAAAACTTACTTTTTCTGGCCAGAGGTAGTCAAGGTAACGATGAAATAAAAGAAGGACCGGTAGATTTGACTGATGTCGCTATTTCCGTAATCACCCATTTGGCTCCTAAGTATACTAAAAAAAGGATTCATATCGAGCTTATTCCGGCAGAAATTAGTTCTGTAGTGAAAGGTAATTCAGCTCTCCTTGAACAGCTTGTATACAACTTGGTTGATAACGCGGTTTCCTACACTGCCACTGATGGAATTGTGAAAATAAAACTTAAACACAGAGGGACAAACATATCTTTATCGGTCTTAGATACAGGTATTGGTATTGCCAAAAAAGATCAAAAATTTATTTTTGAGAGATTTTATCGTGTTGACACCGCACGTTCTGATGTTCAGGGTCACGGATTAGGATTGGCAATTTGTAAAGCGATAGTTGATCGTCACCGGGGGACTATAAATCTTACTTCATCGCTTGGTAGAGGGTCAAAATTTACTGTATGGCTTCCCCGGTGGTTGTAAATTAATCTTTGATTTATATCCAAAAACTTGTACAATGAATTCTTCCAACGATGAATACTCAAATTAATTCGGCTATTAATAACAAACGGGTAGTCGTAGCAATAATTTTGCTATTTATTATCCTAATCTATTTAGCTTTTACTCCAAAGCTACATAAAAACGAATCATCTCAGGAAGTTCACTATCATGTGGGGTTTGTTATTTATGAAAACAACAAATTACTAGATTTTAGAGCACCGGAATTTATGCACTTGGATCCCTGTGGTAACGAAGAACAGGTAGAGAACGATTTGTCTTCAGAAAGAGTTCATTTGCATAATAATATCGGGGATATTGCTCATGTCCATAATAACCGGGCTACATGGGGAGATTTATTAGACAGTCTTAATTATCGACCTCCATCAAGACTCACATTTTATCTTAATGGAAAATTGGTAGTTAATTCTACTGCTTTGACTATAGCGCCTAATGATCGAATGCTTATTCTAGTGGGAGATTTCGACAATCAACAAGAAAAATTTGCCACTGTTCCCGATGAACATGCCATCAGAGCAGCTGAAGCCGAAGTAGAAAATTGTTGATGTTCATTTACGTTTTGGCAAAACAGTCCGCCAAACGACCCATTGTAATAAGTTAAAAATTACACCCAACAATACCGCTACCCAGGCATTGGTAATTCCCACACCAGTCAAGTCTGCATAACGCGCTATTACCCAAATACTTAAGACATTTACAAAAAGATACGCTAGTGTCCATTGCCATTCGTCTTTCAATTCAATTCCAAGACGCTCGAAAATAGGTAACGTAAGCGCGTCTGCGATGGTAATAAGAAAGCCGCTTATAATACTTGCCATAAACGGTGCCAATCGAGCGTTTCCTGTCGCCACAAGTATTCCAAACATAAACGGAGAAAAATAAAAGATTGCACTATTAACCAACCAGAAAACAATAAATCCCCTGGAATCTTTCATGAATTTTCACCTCCTTTTCTAATATAATAGACTAGTTCGGTTGCTTAGGTAAAGACGCAGTGTAATTGTATTTTACATTGTCAGGTTTAGGCTTAATAATATGAGCGTTAGATTTCTCAAACAGTTAAAAATCAAATCGTTCCATATCCACAAGATTACAGGAGTACTGTTTATATTACTTGTCGGACTTTTTAGTTATGGGCAGTATCGTCAGCGTCTTGATGCAAACAAACAAAGTGATTTTGAAAATAATCTTAACTCTTTGACTATAGAATTAGACAGATTGAAATTAGAGCGTGATGCACTTATTGCAAGTCAGAGTGCATTGCTTACTGAACTTGAAACATTGAAAAATGAAGATTTACGTAAAATTAATGCAGAGACAAAAGCAAAAATTGCTCAAGTTGAGACCGTATTCAGGTTGGCAAGCATAACTATCGAATCTTTTTCGGATGCCAGATATCAAGGGATAAATACATCGGCTTTTGAGGGTGATCTGGCCAAGGCAATCAGTCTATTATCTCAACTCAAGTACGATGAAGCAAATACACAATTGTCGACAATCAACAAAAAAGTGACCGAACTGACAGTTGTCAAAACTGCTCAAATTGCTGCTCAAGCAAGTCCTGCGCAGGATCCTCCAGTGGCCGGAAGTTATCGCAGACAAAGTGTGACTACTTCACGGGGATCATTTGTCGTGTCTCTAATTGCCGAACAAACAGGATCAATTAAAATGATTACTGATTCGGCAAGTGATGATACTTGTACTAATAACTGTGCAGTTCTACCTCTAGCAACCTACGTCTCCAGAAATAGTGGTTTTGCCGGGATAAACGGCAGTTATTTTTGTCCATCTGATTATCCAAGTTGTTCAGACAAAGTGAACAGTTTCAACACCCTTATTTTTAATTCCCGGCTTAAAAAATACCTAAATTCTGATCAAAACGTCTATAGTTTGGTACCCTTAGTAGTTCAAAATGCGGATCACAGTCTACGTTTTATGGGTGCCTCGCAGGAATGGGGTAGAGACACCGGTATCTTTGGCGGAATTGCTAATCAACCGCTGCTGGTATCTGGAGGTCATGCACTGGTGACTGAAAGCGGCGGAAAAGGTCCTAGAGGTTTTATCGGAGTTAAAAATAGCACCCTTTATATTGGAGTGGTAAATGGTGCTGATTTGGGTGATGCAGCTTCGGTTCTTGCTACTCTTGGACTTGAGACTGCTCTTAATCTTGATGGAGGCGGATCAAGCGCACTTTATTACAACGGAAAGTACGTAGTTGGTCCCGGTAGGAACCTCCCCAATGCCTTGATTCTGGTTAGGTAGAGTATAATACTGACTTATGCAATACAAACTTAAATTACGCGATTCTTCAGGTAAATCACTGGAATTGCTTCAGGATTTGCCGGAGAAGGGATCTGTATTTCCAACAGTTATTATGGTGCCGGGGTTTGGGATGGATTTACATGAATATGGATATTTTGACTATGTGAGTCGGATACTAACACGTCATGGGATACAAACATTTAGATTTAGTTTTGAAGGATTAGGGAATTCTGAAGGTAGTTATCAAGAGACGACAATTGACTCGCAGGCCATGCAATTACACGATGTAGTAAATTACGTAAATAAAGACCGTTTTACAAAAAAGAAGCGAATAGGAATACTTGCTCAGTCTTTTGGAACTTCAGTAGTTACTGTCGCGCTACCATTACCAAAAATTAAAACAGTGATATATACTAGTGCTCCTATCGACCCATATACTAGCATTTCAAAATGGTTTAAGCGTCAACAAGGATTTTTTCCGGAGGGAATTTCAAAAATTGAGCGGTCAGACAAACGTAAAACAAAAATAGGTCCCGAATTTTGGACTTCGCTAGCCAACCATGATTTGAAACGCGAAATCACGGTACTCAAACAACCTATTTTATTTATTCATGGTGGAAATGATATTCGTATTAAACCCTTTGAAGCACATGAGTACTTCAGTCAAGTAAAAAGTCGGAAGAAATTTGTACTAATAGAACGTGCAGATCATGGTTTTACCAATAAATTCAGGTTGAAAGTTATCGATCAAATCACTAAATGGTTTAGTGAAGAGCTATTTTGATATTATGCCAAGTCGTTTTGCAGCTACATCAAGTATTTTCAATATTGTTTGATTATATGAATATCCTGCAGCTTGTGCAGAAATTGGAAAATAAGAGATCCCCATAATATCCGGCATAAGACCGGGTAGAGCATTAATTTCAAGTATATAAGGATTTCCATCTTTGTCCAAACGTACATCAACCCGAGCGATATCTCTTATTCCTAGTATATGGAAAGTTGAGCTGCATATAGATTCAATTGAATTTTGAAGTTGAGGAGAGAGTCTTGCAGGACAATCATATGCCTGGGTTTTATCAACTAGCGTGTCTTCCCAGAGCCACTTGACGTCATATGATGAAAAAGGTGCATACCCTTTTGGTAAATGATCCAACCTTTGTTCAATGATTGGCAATATTGTTGGTGGATTGCCCAGAAGTGAAACCGTAAATTCTCTTCCCGGTAAATATTCCTCGACTAACACTTGGTTTCTGTATTCCTTAAACTCCCAAGAAATCCTTTTTTTTAATTGTTGTACGTTTTCGACTAAGTTCTCATTCCTAATTCCCATACTTGAGCCTTGGGAGTTCGGTTTGAGGAAAAGTGGGAATTTTAGTTCTTTATCAAGTGTTTCGTTGGGGTTTGAAAATAATTGAAATTTCGGTGTTGGGATACTGTGATAGATAAGGATTTTTTTGGTAAAAGCTTTATCGAGTTGAATAGCACAAGTTAGAGTTGATGAATGCGTATATGGTATTTGCAGAATATCGCAAATTGTGGGAACCTGTGCTTCACGGGCATCTCCATAAATTCCCTCGGCGATATTAAAGACGATATCGATACTGTTTCTTAACTCTTTGAGTTTAATGTACACATTTTCATCTGCTTCAATTTCTGTTACATTGTGGTTTCCGCTTCGAAGCGCATTAGTTATAGCGACAATCGTTTCCGGAGAGTCAAATTCGGCATCTTTTTGTAAAGCAGGATCGGTCGAGGGATGGTTACGTTTGATGTTGAAGCAAAGCGCGACATTCATAAGTGACCATACTAACATATATACGTCACTTGTTGTCAAAATCATCTTTCACTTATAATGGTCATCTATGCATCAACCTGTAGTTATTGATGTTGAGACTCAGCAGACATTTCGTGATGTGGGTGGATATGATCCAAAGAAGTTAAAAATTTCAGTTGCCGGAATGTATGAATATGCCAGTGATCATTATTTCGCGTTTACCGAACCCGAGCTGCCAAAACTTTTTTCCTACTTAGAAAATGCCTCAACCATCATTGGTTTCAATATTATTGATTTCGATTTGCCGGTACTTAATCCTTATTATGTTGGAGACTTAACCAAATTTGCAGTTACCGATTTGTTAAAAACAGTTGAAAAACAAATTGGATTCAGACTTGCACTTGATGATTTGGTTCGGGAGACATTAGGAGCCAAAAAGACGGGACATGGACTTTTGGCAATTGAGTATTTCAGGAACGGAGAAATGAATAAACTCAAAGAATATTGTCTTTCTGACGTTCGACTCACAAAGGATTTATATGAGTACGGAAAAGCAAATGGTAAAGTTTTTTACAATACAGCTTCAGGACGAAGGGAAATTCAGGTTGATTGGGGGATTGCAAAAAATCCGGCTGTAACCAACGTTAATCTTACTCTACCGTGGTAGAATAGAATGTTTTTCCGGTATGAATAAACAATTGACTCTTACGGTCAAGAATCTCGAAGTTAAAATCGAAAATAAACTCATCCTTCATAAAGTGGATATATCACTCAAGGCCGGTGAATTTCATGTAGTGATGGGACCAAATGGCAGTGGTAAGTCGACGCTTACCTATGCACTAATGGGGCATCCGAGCTACAAAGTGACGGGAGGAGTCATGAAACTTGGGTCTGTCAATTTAATTAATCTTGAGCCTCATGAACGGGCAAAACTGGGTATTATGCTAGCTTTTCAAAATCCGGTCGCGATTCCAGGAGTAACCGTCTCCAATTTTTTACGTACGAGCTACCGCGAACTTTATGGTAAAGAATCATCAGATGTTCTTACTTTCCATAAACATTTGATGGAGGTTGCTCGTATGCTTGAAGTAGACCAGACTTTTTTGCGCCGGGGAATAAATGACGGATTTTCAGGTGGCGAGAAGAAAAAACTAGAGATGTTGACACTTATTATACTCAAACCGAAATTTGCAATTTTTGATGAAATAGATACAGGACTTGATGTTGATGCTTTAAAAGTAGTGGCGTCGGGGATTGATACACTTCATCAAAACGGAACCGGAATTTTGCTTATAACTCATTATCGGAGAATACTTACATATGTGAATCCTCAATTCGTACACGTAATGATTGAGGGAGAAATTGTGCGTCGTGGTGGAACTGAAATAGTCGAGCAGATTGAGGAGTTTGGATATGCAAACATTCACCGGATTTGATAATTATCGCTATGGTTTTAGAAAGCCAGAAAACTATACCTTTAAATCAAAAAAAGGATTGTCTTCCCATGTGATTAATCAAATATCGCGATTAAAAGAGGAACCTGATTGGATGCTTCAGTTTAGGCTTAATTCGTATGAAATATTTACGCGAAAATCGATGCCTATATGGGGTGGAGATTTAACCGGAATTGATTTTAACAATATATACTACTATATCAAGCCAACTGATAAAAAAGTGAGCTCCTGGGATGAATTGCCGCCTGAAATTAAAGACACATATGATCGTATTGGCATACCGGAAGCTGAAAAAAAATATTTATCTGGAGTATCAGCTCAATACGAATCAGAAGTAGTCTACAAAAGTATAAAAAAATCGCTGGATAAAAAAGGCGTAGTTTTCTTAGATATGGATTCCGGTCTCAAAGAATATCCTGAACTTGTCAGGAAATACTTTGGAACAATAATTCCGCCTGCAGATAATAAATTTTCTGCTTTAAATAGTGCAGTATGGTCTGGTGGGTCATTTATTTATGTACCAAAGGGAGTAAAAGTTGAATTACCCTTGCAGGCTTATTTTCGCATAAATGCAGCTAACATGGGTCAATTTGAAAGGACTTTGATTATTGCCGATGAAGGGAGTTATGTGCATTATGTTGAAGGTTGCACCGCGCCTATTTATACAACCGACTCTTTACATTCGGCCGTCGTGGAAATCATTGTAAAAAAGGGTGCTCGTGTCCGCTATACAACTATTCAGAATTGGTCAACCAACGTGTATAACTTAGTTACGAAGCGTATGCGGGTTGAGGAGGAGGGAATAGGAGAGTGGGTTGATGGGAATTTAGGGTCCAAACTGACTATGAAATACCCAAGTATATATCTAGTTGGAAGAAAAGCCAGAGGCGAAGTTCTTTCTATTGCCTATGCTGGTCCAGGGCAACATCAGGATGCAGGAGGTAAAGCGATTCATCTGGCATCAGAAACATCTTCAAAAATCACTTCTAAGTCTATTTCCAAAGGAGGGGGTAGAACTTCCTATCGGGGATTACTTCATGTTGTGCAGGGTGCAAAAGGGGTTAAATCAAAAGTAGTATGCGACGCACTGCTGCTTGATGAAAATTCCCGTTCTGACACGTATCCTACTATGAAAATCCAGTCTAGCGATGTGCAAATAGAACATGAAGCAACTGTTTCCAAAATTGGTGAAGAGCAACTATTCTATCTTGCCAGCCGTGGTTTACCCAAGGAGTTAGCCGAAGCGATGATCATAAACGGTTTTATTGAGCCAATCGTAAAAGAACTCCCGCTAGAATATGCTGTAGAAATGAATAGATTAATAGAGTTGCAAATGGAGGGATCTGTTGGATAAGTTTCCAGAAAATATCATGATAAAAAAATTAATTATTCAAAATATTGATAAATTTGCCAAACCACAATCGTTTACAGTTACGGAAAATCAACATTTAATAATTATTTTATTAGCAACAAAAGCTGCCAATTATTCTCTTAAAATAATGCTCGCTGGTGGGGGAGCTGAAGCGGATATTTTGGGGATAGTTTTGGGGAGAGATAAGAATGAAGTACGGATTAATACTCTGCAAGATCATCAGGCGCCTAATACACGGAGCAACTTACTTATAAAAAGCGCGCTTTCCGACAGAAGCAAATTTTTTTATGAAGGATTTATTAAGGTAGAAAGAGAAGCCCAAAGAACAGACGCCTATCAGCGTAACGAGAATTTAATGTTATCTAGTGAAGCAAAAGCAGAGAGTAAACCTGCGCTTGAGATTCTTGCCAATGACGTAAGATGCACCCATAGTGCCACCATTGGCAAAGTAGACCAAGAGCAACTATTTTTTTTGGAGAGCAGGGGTTTAAATGAAAAGAATGCAACAATCATGATTATCCAAGGTTTTTTCAAGGTGATTATGGATAAAATCGATGATAAAGATATTGTAATATCGCTCGAACGAAAAATACAATCGTTATTGTTCAAGAATTCTGACAACTGAAGAAAAGTCGAAAAAACTTTATAAAATCATTTTTTCAAACTAATTTTTTGATTTAACTCGAGAAATAACAATGATTGACGCTCATAAAATCAAACAGGATTTTCCAATTTTTAAAGTTCATCCAGGTTTAGTTTATCTTGATTCTACAGCTACTTCACTAAAACCCAAATCAGTGCTTGACAAAGAAAACGAATATTATACGAAATACACCGCAAATATATTCAGAGGAATATATAAATTATCCGAAAAAGCAACGATAGAATATGAAACAGCGCGCGCTAAAATTGCGCACTTTATAGGAACAATAGACAGTAGAGAGATCGTGTTTGTAAGAAATGCAACTGAAGCCATAAACTTAGTGATGAGTAGTTGGGGTTGGTTTAATATTCATCAGGGAGATGAGCTAGTTATTTCTGTTATGGAACATCACGCAAACTTTGTAACATGGCAACAGCTCACAAAAGTTGTAGGTTGTAAGTTGTCAATTGTAAGATTAACGAAAGACGGATATTTAGACGAAGAGGATTTATTAAGTAAAGTAAACAGAAAAACCAAGTTAGTTGCTTTTTGTCATGTTTCAAATGTATTAGGGACGATAAACTCAGTAAAGAAACTCATACAAGAAATAAAAAAGCGAAATTCTGAGTGCAAGGTACTCATTGACGGAGCACAAGCAGTTCCGCATCTCAAAGTGGATGTAACTGATTTAGGTTGCGATTTCTATGTATTTTCTTCTCATAAAATGTTGGGGGGTACAGGGGTTGGTGTACTTTGGAGTCATTATGAACTACTTAAAGAGATGAGACCGTACCAATACGGTGGTGAAATGATCCAGGCTGTCTACAGTGATTACTCAGAATTTAAAAATCCTCCACACAAATTCGAAGCTGGAACGCCGCATATCGCGGGAGTTATTGGATTGGGTGCGGCAATTGATTATTTAGAAAAATTGGGCATGGAAAATGTTCGTTTACATGAAATTGAACTGACTGATTACGCCCTTAAGAAGCTTAAAATCCTTAAAGGAATAAAAATATACGGTCCCCAAAAACCGGAAGACAGAGGTGGAGTAATTGCTTTTACTTTCAATAAAGTCCATGCGCATGATATTGCGCAAATACTTGATTCAAACAATATATGTGTTCGAAGTGGTCATCATTGCGCGATGCCGCTTCATTTATACTTAAATGTAATTTCCACTGCTCGAGCTTCGTTCTATGTTTACAACACGATGCAGGATGTGGATTATTTGATTGAAGGATTAAATAAAGTAATTAAAGTCTTAAATTAAATGGATGATCTCTATCGCGAACATATTCTTGATCATTACAAACATCCCAGAAATTTCGGGATTTTAAAATATGCAAATGTAGTTGCTAGTGATAATCTGGTATCCTGTGGCGATCAACTCTCAATGCAACTTCAGATAAAAAATAATGTAGTTGTTGAAGTTATGTTTCAAGGTCAGGGATGTGCTATTAGTATCTCGAGTGCCTCCATGTTGACTGAAATTGCAAAAAACAAAACAATTGACGACTTGAAAACCTTGAACAAGGATGATATTTTGAGAATGTTGGGAATAAATCCTACGCCCACGAGACTAAATTGCGTACTACTCTCACTAGAGGTGTTACATCAAGCACTAAACAAATATGGCAAAGTATAAAGTTACCGTTGATAGAGATCTTTGTATAGGCGCGGGATCATGTGTGGCAGTTGCTCCTCAGGCATTTGCCTTGGATAACGAAGCAAAGGCAATTATTCTTCCTACTGTTGACAATGAAGACGATACTACATTGCTAGAATCAGCCAAATCATGTCCAGTAGCAGCAATTATTGTTACAGATGAAACTGGTAAACAAGTATTTCCCTGATAACTTGTTTGGGTTGAATTCTAAGAGGAGTCAGGTAATTAAATCTCCTCGTTCCTACAATATTCGACCGTGTATTTCCTGTGGTGATTGGATATTTGGTATGCCTGGTGGTCGTGATGCCCACTGTCAAAATTGTGGATACAAAGATCCCTGCTGTAGCGATTAAGCAAATTTTGGTACTCTCGAAAATCTGTGATAAGCTATTGGTGAAAAATATGGAACAGAAGAGTCTGAATATTATGGTTGGTGGTGAAGCTGGATTTGGAATTATGGCTTCAGGACTTCTTTTAATTCGAACATTTTCCCGTGGCGGACTTAAGGCTATTACGATTAATGATTATCCTTCACTTATTCGAGGAGGGCATAATGTTATTTTAGTTCGTGTAGCTAATCACGAAATTTTTGCTACGGACAATTTTGCTGATATATTAATTGCATTAAACCGCGAAACTATAGATCTCCACAAGGATGAAGTAGTAGACGGCGCAGCAATTGTATATGACAATGAAAGTTTTCAAGTCACCCTGAATGATTTTCCCAAAAAAGTAAATCTTTACCCCGTGCCGCTCATGAAACTGGCCAAAGTTGGCGGAGGTGACGTCTTAATGAGAAATACTGTTGCTTTGGGTTCAACATTAGCCCTTACTGATTATGGAATTGATTTGCTGGAAGGAGTTATTAGAGACCAATTCGGTAGAAAAGGTGACGAAGTGGTTAAGAAAAATATGATCCTGGCACAATCAGGTTATGATTTTGTCAAAAATAATTATCCACAGGGTTATCAGGTTAAACTTTCTGCTAAAAAAGACTCATCAAAGACCACAGATGCTAATATCAAAGTGGATAAACAATTAGTTTTGACAGGGAATGAAGCTCTTGGCTTAGGGGCAATTGCAGCTGGGATGAAATTTTTTGCAGCGTACCCGATGACACCAATAAACGGCTTGCTTTATTATCTGGCAGGCGTAGCAGAACAGGTAGGATTTGTGTATAAACAGCCTGAAGATGAAATAGCAGGGATCAATATGGCGATTGGTGCGTCTTTTGCAGGAGTGCGCGCGATGGTAGCAACTTCAGGAGGAGGATTCTCACTCATGGTAGAAGGAACTTCACTTGCGGGAATGATCGAACAACCAGTGGTGATCATTTTGGGTCAACGCCCTGGACCTGCTACAGGCCTTCCTACATGGACTACTCAAAGCGATCTCCATTTTGCGTTGAATGCAGGACAGGGTGAATTTCCTCGGTTAATGCTTGCCCCGGGAGATGCAGAGGAAGCATTTTATTTGACTACGGTTGCGTTTAATTTAGCTGATAAATATCAGACACCGACATTTGTTCTAGTAGATAAGTTTTTATGCGAATCATATTTCACTGTTGACTACGAGACTCTTTCACAAAGGAAAGTCATTATTGATCGGGGTAAACTTATGACTTCGGAAGAACAAGCTGTAAATGCCGAAGTAAAACGTTATTTATTAACTGATGACGGGATCTCACCACGACCTATTCCGGGTCGAGTAAAGGGTGTATTTCATAGTAATTCGGATGAGCACGACGAATATGGATATTCGATCGAAGAATCATTTCTCACCAAATCTATGATCGAAAAGCGGATGAAAAAAATGGCAGTTGCTCAAAATGAAGCACCACCACCGACATTGTATGGATTTCCTGATGCACAACATACGCTTGTTGGTTGGGGTTCCACAAAAATGAGTGTGCTTGAAGCAATGCAACAACTTAAAAATGCAGGTAAGGAAAAATTGGTCAACTATTTACACCTCAATTGGATCAACCCTTTTCCTGCAAATGCAGTCAAAGATATTTTGAATCGCGCAAAACACATCATTGATATTGAAGGGAACTACAATAGTCAAATGGCTGATTGGATACAAATAAAAACCGGAATTGTAATTAAAGATAAAATAAATAAATATGACGGTCGACCGTTTTTTCCTGCAGAAATAATTGCTTATGTCAACAAATATTGATTTTAAAACCGCTTTTATGCCTAACTGGTGTCCAGGGTGCGGGGATTTTGGAATATGGGGATCTCTTAAAAATGCACTCGTGGCCAAAGGTTGGGGACCAACTGATTTTTGTACCGTTTATGGAATTGGTTGTCATGGTCACATGGTGAATTTCCTAAAGTCATATGCTATTGAAACACTTCACGGCCGGCCGATACCGGTTGCGCAAGGTATCAGATTGGCAAATCACAAATTGCCAGTAGTAATAGTTGCCGGTGATGGAGATACATTTGGAGAAGGGACCAATCATTTGGTGCATATTTCACGCCGCAATGTCAATGCGACCATGATTGTACACGACAACCAGGTTTATGGTTTAACGACTGGTCAGACTGCTCCGACTGCACAAAAAGGATTTAAGACTAAGTCGACTCCAGCAGGTGTTATTGAAGAACCAATCAACCCAGTGGCGATTGCCTTAGCTGCTGGAGCCACATTTGTTGCTCGGGGTTTTGCAGGTGACATACCGGGACTTACAAAATTAATTGTAGCTGGTTTTAACCATAAAGGTTTTGCGTTCATAGATGCATTGCAACCCTGTGTAACCTTTAATCATGTGAATACGTATGCTTGGTATCGGGAAAATATTTATGAGCTCAATGATACACACGACAAAACTGACCGGGCAAAAGCATTTGCCAAAGCTCTTGAATGGGGTCCAAAAGTTCCTACAGGAATTTTTTATCAAGTGGAAAAACCGACGTATGAGGATGAGACACCGCAACTTGCCACTTCGCCTTTAGTTGAGCAGTCGTTGGTCTCGCCACAGCTTACCGAACTTTTTGATGCACTTGTTTAAAGTGATTCCTTGACAGTTTAGCACTTACTATGTTAGACTGCTAAAAATATGGCAGAACAATCCTTAGTAAAATTAAACCCTTCAATTCCAATTATTCCTATTCGGGATGGAGTCGTGTTTCCCGGAACAGAAGTAGTCCTTACTTTTGGAAGGCAACGCTCAGTTTCAGCCATAGACGCAGCTCAAGCATATAATCGTCAAGTAGTATTAGTAATGCAAAAAAATCCTAACATGAATAATCCGGCAGCAACGGATCTCTTTCGAATTGGAACAAAAGCCGAGATAGAACGTATGTTCAAAAACGACGGTGAAATCAACGCTCTTGTCAAAGGGATATCGCGTGTCGAAATTCAATCATATGATTCATCAGATCCTTATTTTTTAGGCAAAGTCACCCTTCTGCCTGATATTGGAGAAGAAACCGTCGAATTAAAAGCACTTTGTAATCATATCGTTTCAGAACTCAGAAAGGCAGTCAATTTAGGTAAAACTGTAGATTTCCTGATATTCATGAACATTATGTCCTCTCCACCCACCGGAGAATTAATCAATCAAGTGGCTAATATCTTAAATATCAAGCCAAATGAAAAACAGGATGTTTTAGAAACCCGGGATATACGTAAGCGCGCTGAGAAAGTAGACGCATATCTGGCACATGAAGTTAAAATTTTGGAACTTGAACGCAAAATTTCATCAAAAACCCAGGAGCGTTTTGACAAAAATATGCGCGAATCAGTATTGCGTGAACGATTAAAAACAATAGAAAAGGAATTGGGAGAGGATGATAACAAAGAGTTACATGAATTGGAGGCCAAGATAAAGGCAGCAGTTATGCCTGAAGAAGTTGAAACTAAGGCTATGAAGGAGTTGAAAAGGTTGATGCAGATGTCTCAATACAACCCAGAAGCTTCATATTTGCGTACCTATTTGGATTGGTTGATAGAACTTCCATGGAATGTGAAGAGTTCAAACAATGTTGATATCAAACGCGCTGAATCGGTCTTGGATAATGATCATTTTGGACTTAAAAAGGTCAAAGAACGCATAATTGAGTATTTGGCGGTAATGAAGTTAAAAGCCAGTCGAATTGAACCGCTTACAGAAAAAAAAGAATCGGCGGATAAATCAAAAAAAGATGAAACTAAGCCAAAGACTCGCGGTGGAAGTCCTACTATCTTATGTTTCGTAGGACCGCCGGGTGTAGGAAAAACTAGTTTGGGCAAATCAATAGCTTCAGCTTTGGGCAGAAAATTCGTCAAGATGTCTCTTGGCGGTATCAGAGATGAGGCAGAAATCAGAGGCCACAGACGGACTTATGTAGGAGCTCTTCCTGGAAGAATGATCCAAGGTATCAAACAAGCAGGCACTAAAAATCCGGTTTTCATGTTGGATGAAATTGATAAGGTAGGAACAGATTTTCGGGGAGATCCCTCAGCCGCACTTTTGGAGGCATTAGATCCTGAGCAAAATTATGCATTTTCTGATCATTATCTGGAAGCTCCTTTCGATTTGTCAGACGTATTTTTTATTACTACCTGCAATGTATTGGACACGATCCCGCCGGCTCTCAGGGATCGGCTTGAAATCATTCATTTTCCCGGATATACAGAAGATGAAAAATTCAACATCGCCAAAGGATTTTTGTTTAAGAAGCAGCAGGAAAATAACGGCTTGATACCAGGACAAGCGCGTATTACTGATGATGGGTTAAAAACAATAATAAGAAAATATACTCGTGAGGCAGGCGTACGTTCGTTAGAGAGAGAAATTTCAACCATATTTCGTAAAATTGCTCGAGAAGTGGCCGAAAGTAAAACACAAAAAGCTACTGTTGGAGTTTCGCAATTACAAAAATATTTAGGACCAGCAAAATTCACTGCGTATCTTGCTGAAAAGAAAGATGAAGTAGGAATTTCGACTGGATTAGCTTGGACAGAGGCCGGCGGAGACATTCTTTTTATCGAAGTTGCACTTATGCCAGGAAAGGGGCAATTAACACTCACTGGGCATTTGGGTGATGTAATGAAGGAATCCTGTCACGCAGCTTTGTCATATATTAGAAGTCGTTGGTTGACATTAGGATTAGCCGAAAAATTCTATCAACATATCGATGTTCATGTACACGTTCCGGAAGGTGCAGTACCAAAAGATGGTCCCAGTGCCGGCGTTGCTATTACAACTGCATTAGTTTCAGCCCTTACAAAGGTGCCAATTAGACGCTTGGTGGGTATGACTGGTGAAGTTACTCTTCGGGGCAGGGCTTTGGAAATTGGCGGTGTAAAGGAAAAAGTAATTGCAGCACACAGAGCAGGTCTCAAAACTATCATTTTACCAAAGAATAACAAGAAGGATTTAGAAGATATTCCACGCTATGTACTTGATGATCTTGAATTTGTTTTTGTTGAACATATGGACGAAGTTTTAAGAGTGGCTCTAATTAAGTCAACTACACCAGTAAAATCATCCCCTTCGTTTCCACGTCGAACGCCTACCTTGATTGCTTAAGAAATTAAAATGGCTCTTACTGTGAGCTCATGAAGTCGTATACCATTTTGGAAATATGAGCAATAGCTTCCTCTGCTGCTTGGTCATTCACTATGTCATTGGTTAGGACCCCGATATAATACGGATTTGTTGGGTGATTGACTATACCAACGTCATGGATATTTCCGACCTCGTTACCTATCTTGTGATATACAGTGAGGTT
>CAYHKY010000011.1:0-25524 GCA_964357355.1 uncultured Gammaproteobacteria bacterium
TTTAAATTTCTAGTAGCCTCGATCACCAGAATTTGTGACACGATCTGAGCATGCCGGCGAAACATTTCTGTCTTAGTATTCTTATCTCGCAAAATAGCCAACGAGTGGTCAATCAATGGATGTTTTGTGATAGTTACAGATTTCATATATGCTCCTTTAACGAATAACCTGGGCAAATTTTGGCATTTCCCACCGTTCGTACTGATTGTAATCCCGAACAAGGTGTTTCAGTTGCATATCAGAAATTTTGTGGTGCTTGACGTAATATTCTACGATCTCCTGCATGGTTATGAGTGAGTGAAGTTTAATGCTGTGTTTATCTTGCACTCTCTGTCCATCTTTTTTCCGCTGAAGTTGCCTGTCGATAATAACGATGATATCAGTTACTTCAAGCGCATGATCTTTGATAATTTCTATTGCTTCGTCCTTACTTTGTCCGGCAAAAATCAGGTCATCAACAAGGATAAGTTTTGCCTTCTTGGGAATCATCCCTTCAATATATTTTGCACTCATTTGTTTCTCGAGTTTTTTCCGTACATAAAGAAATGGTAGTCCCGAGTACACACTGCACACCGCGCCCCACGCGATCCCGGATGTTGCAAGGCCAATGAGTGTATTTCCTTTACACTTCGTCTTGACAATACGTGCCATTTTTTTGCCTATGTGTTGCAGGAGCCCAGGAGATGACAAGAGCTTTCGCGGATCAAACATGCAGGACTGCGAGTCGCCTTTGTTTTTCAGACTTTCTCCAAAAAACGGTACTTCCAGATCAGCAATTGCTTTTGCAAGAATTATGTCCATATATTACCTCCACAAAATGTCATCCGTTCTTGTAGTTTGAATGAGATTCGGAAAAGAAACACCCTCAGGACTAAATCCATCAAAAGGATTATGGTCAATATCTCTGTCTCTATAACCATATGGGTTTAGCGCGTGTTTTAACATCAGCGCTCTAACAAACAATGGGTCCATACGCACAAGCCCATCTGGCTGAACAGCTAACTCAGATGACCCATGCTCGTATGGTATATCCTGGGTAATTCCAAAGAATGGAATTCCTGATATAAATCCACTCGAATTACCAGCTACTCGAGGTCTTCCTTCTTTTAGTCGTGATAGCGTATCTGCGAGAATGTACTCGCTAATTTGTCGTAACTGTTCATAATGCTCAGGACGAAGTAATGTTGCAGAGTCATAGTTCCTCGGATCGTCGCCACGGGCTAAATGAGGCCGCCATACCCAGGGGCTGAAAGTATGGAGCACAACGGTAGGACTTGCTGCTAACTGAGCATATTCTTGAAGTGAGGCAACAAAGTCATAAATCGGGATTACTTCATCTAGGTTATGCGTGGAGATTGCCGTATTAAGCACTACTCGTCGTACACCAATATCAATTAGTCGTCTTGCCAATCGTTCACCAAATGCTGACTTATAATACCGGGATCCACCATGCTCATTCTCCCATCTCTTCTTTGGATCTAATATCGGGCCACCAACTACCACTCCTTCAGGAACTAAAAAATCGGCTGAAACATGCGTCGTCAATTCTTTCATTCTGCCTTGCTCTATCAGCCTTTGCAGCAAGGGAGTTGGTGCTCCAGTGTGCGGATTTTGCAACATGATCCCGTCAGTGAACCATCCGACATCGGACCCATCGTTCTTCTCCAAAATATAGGTCATCAGTCTTGGAGTAACTGGCTGCCTGTCAATAGTCCCCCCAATGAGCATGAAATATGTAACTCCTAATCCTCGCAATCTATCCACAACTCCAAACCATTGTTCTTCCTGTATTCTTTGTTCAGCTGGATCACCGAGATGCAACGACACTCGATCTGGACAGCCGCCACAATCCTCTGGACACGTAAAAGTTGGTGAAAGTTCAGCGTGCCGTATGAATTCTCGTAGCAACCCAAGAGATGAGGCTTCGTCAACCGCGCTCCACCCTTCAAAAGTGGCATCTTGGAGCGCACCGATTGAATCCCGCTCCGGAGGAACACCAATAGTAAAATTAGCCAAACGATGCGATCCTAATTGACCTCGGTCCCCTTCTACTAGTGTTGTGGCTGGCATAAACTAGTGATCCCCCTTCAATTGAGGAGACAATCTGTTTATTATATTTTTTTCGCTCATCCTGACTAATTCTTGATCTTTAACGACAACCTCACCATTAACCATCACAACGTCAGCTCGCATGGCTTGATTAACGATAAGCGAGCCGACAGGATCCCATATGCTTCCAGCAGATTCTATATTGTTCCTAGAAAATACAGCAATATCAGCAGCTTTCCCCTCTTCCAGTGATCCGATTCTGTCTGACCAGTTCAACAATCGGGCACCGTTAATTGTTCCCATCTGTAGTGTCTGATATGGCTTCAGGTAGGTACTTTCTTTTCGCATACCCTGGATGGTTCGAGCCCATCGCAACTCTTCTAGTATGTTGGATGAATCATTCCCTGCGCTTCCATCAACACCAACTGAAACATTAAGATTGGCTTTAAGCATTTCCCAAACTGGAGCGATACCACTCTCGCCAATTGGTTCTCTGGCATTAGAAATTGGACAATGAACGACATTAGTTTTTGTCTTTGCCAAAGATTGGATTTCATCGGCTTTCACATGGATACAATGGGTAAAACTCACCCTCTCTCCCTTCCATCCTAAATCCGAAAGATAGCGATACGGTCGTTTTTTGAATTGTTTAACGGAATAGTCATTTTCAAATTCTGATTCACTTAAGTGAGTTTGAAGATTTACGTTATATTTCTTTGAAAGAGTCACTGCATTTTCGAAATCTTCCTTCGAGCTCGTAAAAATAGTACATGGTGCGATGCCGATTCTAAGCATCGACGATTCACTGTCGTCATGGTATTTTTTTATACTTTGTTCGGTTTCCAGCAAAACAGTCTCGGAGTCTTGAGCAACCTCATCGGGGAATAAGGCTCCGTCTTTCTTACTCAAGCTCATACTTCCCCTGTATGGGTGAAACCTGATGCCAATGTCGCGGGCTGCTTGAATGGTTGCTTCGAAATAATTCTTTTTACCCTTGGGAAAAATGTACAACATGTCTGTCGTTGTGGTACATCCGTAAAGAAGCAGTTCGGCCATGTTTGCTAGCGCTGAATAATACATAAGTTCTTCATTCATAGATATTGCATAGTCACAAACTATAGAAATCCATCGGGTGATTTCCTGATTCTGTAGTTCTGGCTTTCCACGCAGTCCACACTGAAACATATGATGGTGACAATTAATAAAACCCGGGAGAACAATCTTTCCTCTTCCATCAATAATGGTATCAGCACGTGTTTTTTTTGAATCGATTTCTTGGATTTCATTACCTTCAATATAAATTGATGCATTCCGTAATATCATGTCAGAAGAACTCATGGTTACAATATAATCAGCGTTTTTTATAAGAAGTGTTTTTTTGTTGTATTGCTTCATGATTGAACATTGGTTCGCGCTGAATGAAGTTTTTCAACAAATCGTTTTGCAACATCAACATCAGTAATGAGATGTGTGTTATTTTTAACGCAGTACTCTCGAATAATCATGCCATCGGTTTTTTCTGCCAATTTCACTTTCTTACTAGTAAATATGTTGATGACCAGATCAAACCGGTTCTGCTGCAAAAGATCCAGGAGATTCGGCTTGAGATTTGAGTGGGAAATTTTATTGACAAGAACTGCTTCGATAGTATTGATTTTTAGAAACTTATGAGTTTTATATGTTGCATAGAGCTTGTAGTGCATAGAGGCGAGCATTTTGACGGTAGCCAGAAGTTTCACTTTATTTTTCCTCTTGCCGATGGAAAAAAGTACGGTTTTTTCGCTCCTTTGCGCAAGTCTCATTTGTAGTGTGTAGAGCTCAATAAAGCCTGCCGACACGTTTTGATTAAAAGCAGTGGAAGACATAAATGTCGCCAGTTTTTCTTCAAAAATCGTATTAGGAGTTTCTACTGCCACAGGTTCTGCAACTCCTTTATATAGTTTGATTTTAACCGTCCCGGTGACTTTTTTGTTGACTTTGTCTATGAATGAGTTAAGGTCATCCATCAGCGGATCAAGCCACAAAGCTCCATAACATAGATATGCCCATTTGGTATCAACAAGCGACTTAAATTCATTTTCCGTTCTGGTACAAACGTATTTTTCTAAATTTCTATGTGCTTCGATAATAATATGAGCAGCTGGCGCTTCATAAAGACCCCGCACTTTAAGTCCCACAACCCGATCTTCAATATGATGTGTTATTCCCACTCCGTGATTAGCACCAATTTTGTTGAGTTCCAATATAATTTCTGAAAGACTCATATGTTTATCATTTAATGAAACAGGTAATCCTTTTACGAAATAAAGTTTAATTTCCTGAGGTTTATCAGGCGCATTCTCTGGAGTATTACAAAGAAGTAATATTTTTTCTAGCGGTGGAATGAGTGCTGGGTTTTCGATCTCTCCTCCTTCTCCGGTTACTCCCCACATATTGTCATCATAAGAGTAAGGTTTATCTGCAGTTTGGCGTACGGGGATACCATGTTTTCGGGCATACTTAAGTTCTTCATCCCGCCCCATTGACCATTCACGAACAGGTGCAATGATTTTAATATCAGGATTAAGGGCTAGCGCCGTACCCTCAATCCGTACCTGGTCGTTGCCTTTCCCCGTACAACCATGAGCAATAGTATCAGCTCCTTCCGCAGCTGCAATTTTAACAGCCCATTTAGCTAGTAACGGCCGACCTATTGGTGTCGATAAATGATAATACCCTTGATATGAAGCATTCGCTTTTATCCCGCGGGAAATATATTCGTCCGCAAATTCATCTTTGGCGTCAATCACGAATGCTTTAACTGCTCCTAATTTAATTGCTTTTTGGCGAATTGTTTCCAAGTCATCGGTCAATTGACCAATATCAATTGTGAGAGCAATCACCTGGGCTTTATATTCCTCCTGGATCCATTTGAGAAGTACTGATGTATCGAGCCCTCCTGAATAAAGTAGAACTACCTTACTTACTTCACCTTTTCTGCCTTCATAAGAAGAAACTTTCAAATATTGACTATTTTGCTTCATTTTCTGTAAAACGTAGCATTTCAGTACTCTAAATATCTTTATATTTTATAAATTTTAACAAGAATATAAGTATTTGTGTTTAATGTCAAGATGCAGATTTGAGGACCTAAAGATTTTATTTCATAACCATTCATTCCAAGACTTGACCGGCAGATCTTCTATTGACTCGTACTTCAAAGCCTCTACATAAAAAAGGGCAATTTTATCATTAGTAAACAAGGGAATACCCATATTTACTGTAAACCTTCGCATTCTATATCCATCAGATAAATATTTATTGCCTGAGTTTTGTTTTAACACATTAGAATTCTCAGAAATAATTATTGCAAAATCCATAGCTATTTTCGTAAATAAATCAATACTCTTGTGATAATTCTCGAAAACTGTTTTGCTTACTTTTTCTGTAGGAATCCCCTTTTCCCTAAGGAACTTATGAGTACCTGGAGTGGCAAATAAAGGATATCCAAGCTTTGCAAGAATTTTAACAGCTGACAGAAGTATTAATTTTTCTTTCTCTCCGCCAAAACTTAAAAGGACTCCTTTTTTTACAGGCCAGGAATTTCCAGTTGCCAGCTGTCCCAGCAGAAACGCTTCGTAAGGATCCCGACCAAATGCACACACCTCACCTGTCGAACTCATTTCTACGCGTAGGATCGGATCTGCTCCCCTGAGTTTGTGGAAAGAAAATTGAGGCACTTTTACGGCAAAATATGAAGGGGTTGCAATCACTTGTGGTTTCACGCGTCTTCCTAATGCGATGTCAGTTGCCAGTTCAATAAAGTTATTATTAAGGGCTTTACTGACAAACGGGAAACTGCGGGAGGCACGCAAATTACACTCAATTACATATACCTCACCGCGTGAAACGAGAAATTGAATATTTATCGGTCCGTTTACTTTTAATTCTTTGACTATTTTTTTACTAGCTTCCAAAATCGTCGCTTTAATTTCAGCAATGATTGTGAAAGTGGGAAATACGAGTGTTGCATCTCCGGAGTGTACCCCACCATGTTCAATATGTTCTGAAATCGCATGAACTAATAATCTACCTTTTTGAGCTACTCCATCGAAATCACATTCGGTCGCACCTTCTAAAAAACGAGTCATGATAATCTGATGTTCAATAAGTGACAAAGAAAATGCATCCAGATATTCATTCAGTTCTACGTTGTTACGGATAACTACCATACCTTTGCCTGAAAGTACAAATGAAGGCCTCAAAAGTATGGGATACCCTAATTCCGAAGCTCCTGCCTTTGCTTGATTTTTACCAGTCACTTCTTTCCACTTTGGTTGTTTAATTCTTAATGATTTTAACATTTGACTGAATTTATACCGATGTTCTGCCTGATATATATATTTCGCATTTGTTCCAAGTAATGGAATATTTTGTGCTGCTAATTTTGCAGCGAGATTGTTAGGAATTTGGCCACCTACTGAAACGATAAAAGGAGCTTTTTCGATTTCGTAAATATCGCGCACCCGCTCAAGAGTGAGTTCTTCAAAATATAAATAATCCGCGTAATCAAAATCAGTCGACACTGTTTCCGGATTGCAGTTGATACAGATAGCTTTGATACCGCGGTTTCGAAGAGTTAATACTGTTTGCACGGCGCACCAGTCAAATTCAACCGAAGATCCTATTGCATATGGGCCGCTACCAAGAACCGCCACTTTTTTCTGCTTATTTGTCATTCCCGGCATGACCTGAAATCTATTTAAATAGATTCCCTCTTTCGCGGGAATGACATCCAAAGGTATGTGATCGCTCTCACTTGCGTTATACGTCAAATATAAATAATTGGTTTTTGCCGGAAATTCACCTGCCATGGTGTCAATTCGTTTATTATTTGGTGTGATTTTCCACACCATGCGTTTATTGCGGATTTTATTTTCAGTGGTTTTGTATATATCGGCAATTTGTCTGTCGGAAAAACCGGCTTTTTTGGCTTGGGTTAATATCTCCTTAGACAATTTATGGTCATGCTTCATTTGTTTAAACAAGTGAACTATTTGTTGCAATTCGTTTAAAAACCACGAATCAATCCCCGTCAGTTTGTTGATCTGTGAAATACTTATACCCACTATCAGAGCTGAACAAATTGTAAACAGGCGCATAGAATCTGCATATTTAAGTCTTTGTAAAAATTCCCGTTTTTTCCCCTCCGTGAAGTGGACATCAACCACACCGTTATATCCATCATTCAACATCCGTGCAGCTTTCTGGATCGCTTCGGGGAAGGTCCTTCCGATAGCCATCACTTCGCCGACACTTTTCATTTCACTTCCTATATATATATCCGTAGTCATCAGTTTATCCAAATCCCACCGGGGTATTTTTACTACGATGTAATCAAGAGCGGGTTCAAAAAAAGCAGTTGTTACTCCCGTAACCAAGTTACGCAAATCTGGTAGGGTATACCCGAGGGCCAATTTTGCAGCAATATAAGCCAGTGGATATCCTGTAGCTTTTGACGCTAAAGCGCTGGACCTGGAAAGCCTGGCATTCACTTCAATAATCCGGTAATCAAATTTGGTGGGATTTATAGCAAACTGGATATTGCACTCTCCCACTATTTTGAGTTCCCTGACCACATCAATCGCTACCTGACGCAGCCGGTAATATTCCTCATTATTTAATGTTTGGGAAGGTGCAACAACGATAGACTCACCTGTGTGGATCCCAACCGGATCCATATTTTCCATATTGCATACAGCAATACAGTTATTTTCTTTGTCACGCACTACCTCGTATTCGATTTCTTTCCAACCGGTTAGATTTTCTTCAACTATTGCCTGCGGTGAGACAGCGAAAATATTTGTCAGTAATTTTTCCAGTGATTTTTTGTCCCGCGCAATTCCGGAACCCATACCTCCCAGTGCAAATCCTGCCCGCAGCATCACCGGAAAACCTAATTTTCCGGCTATTTTAATTCCGTCCGGTACAGTTGCCACCACTTCACCACGGGCAGTTTTTAAACCGATACTTTCAAGTCTTTTACAAAATTTTTCCCTGTCCTCCGTGTCAATGACCGCTTGAATCGGAATCCCCAATATCTTAACTCCGAATTTTCTTAAAACTCCGCTATTATGCAATTCTATACCGCAATTTAACGCCGTTTGTCCTCCGAATGATAGGAGTATACCATCAGGTTTTTCCTTTTGGATAATTTTTTCAACAAAGTATGGAGTAACAGGCAAAAAATAAATTTGGTCCGCCAAACCTTTTGAAGTCTGCACGGTTGCCACATTTGGGTTTACCAAGACTATCTCAACATTTTCTTCTTTGAGGGCTTTGATTGCTTGGGTACCTGAATAATCAAACTCGCCGGCTTCGCCGATTTTTAAGGCGCCTGAACCCAATAGGAGTACTTTTTTAAAATTCATATGCATGTCATCCTGAATTCATTTCAGGATCTATAATTTTAAATAGACGCTGTCTCGAACTTGTTTTGGGATGCTGAAACAAGTTCAGGATGACAATTTCTTAAAATGACTAAATATTTCTATCGCGTCGAATGGACCGGGACATCCCTCCGGATGAAATTGTACGCTTTTAACTCGCCCGTCTTTATGAATAATCCCCTCATTGGTACCGTCATTTAAGTTCACAAACCACTCTTTGAATCCGGAAGGAAGGGTCCTGGCATTTACAGCATACCCATGATTTTGTGAAGTTACGTATGCTTTTTTACTTATAGTATCCTGGCAAGGTTGATTTAAACCCCGGTGGCCGTATTTCAGTTTGTATGTATCGGCACCAATTGCCAACGCCAAAAGTTGATGGCCTAAACAAATTCCTAAAAATGGTATCCGGGCAACCAATACTTTTCGGATATTTGCAACCGTATTCCCACATTCTTTGGGATCACCGGGACCATTTGCGCAGACCACACCGTCTATTTTTTGTCCTAATTCCAAGGGATTTACATTCCATGGTACCCTCACCACCCGATAACTTTGATCGAGCAGTGCCCGCAGTATTCCGTGTTTGACGCCGCAATCTATCAGTGCAATTGTTTTTGAAACTTGGCTTTTAGGATTGTAAATTTGGATTTTCGTTAGACTTGTTTCTGAAACGTAATGGGTAGTGTCGGAAGTTGTTGCAATCTTGGCTGATGAACGCGTGATTCTCCCTCTCATTACCCCTTTTTCCCGCAGCAAAATTGTCAGGGCTCGGGTATCAATACCTTTAATTCCGGGAATTCTATGTTGTTTTAACCACTCATCAAGAGTCTGGTGCAACTTGTGATGTGAAGGTTTTTCTGTAATTTCGGCAACAACGATTCCATTAACCCAAATCCGTTCCGATTCAAAATTTTCCAAAAGACGTTTGTCAAGATATTTGGGTTTAGGCACTCCATAATTACCTAGCAGGGGATATGTAAACGTGAGGATTTGTCCGGCAAACGAGGGATCTGTAAGGCTCTCAGGATAACCTGTCATTCCTGTTGTAAATATCACTTCACCTGAAGACCCACCTCTGTATCCGAATCCAAATCCCTGTATCAATGTTCCGTCTTCAAGATGCAGATACGCGTATTCCCTTTTTTCACCCATTGGGAAGTAACATTAGCAAATCCGTTTATCAGTTACAAGAGAGTTTAATTGCAAAATAACTAAGTAACGATTATATACAACCAATTTTACAGGCCAGATATTCTATGGAACTTAAACTCCTGAGTAAGGAATTAATTTAAACACCTTAAACAATCCCACTTGCCATTCGCTCACAATTTCCCCCCTCCCGAAACCGGCGATCTCCCACCGGGAGTGGCCCAGGGGTAGACACACTTTTTCTTCACAAACTACAAACAATTGCTGCATCACAGATTGCCGTTCGGGGTCTACATCAGGAGGTTCGATGACAACCGGGGCATTTCCGCCGATTTCCAGAAAATATCTGTATGCATGGTCTGAGTTTCCGGCTGCAATAAGTCCGAAATTCATGGGTTTATTTTCCGCTTTTTCCAAAACGAAATCGGCGATTTCTTTTGTTTGCGCTTTAAGTCTGTTGGGAGGTTTGCTAATTGGTGTCACTTTGAGTTCAAAGTATGCAAGCAATACTATTATTAGAATTACTAACCATTTAGTTATAGGAAATTTCAGAAAATATGATCCTACAATACCCAGTAAAATAAACGGTAAAGGAAATGCGAACATGAGGTAGTAATCATAAATAGTCCCTGTATAAAACGCCAATACACCTATACCTATTGCTAACCACGTCAACAAAACTTTTAGTGCCTTTTTGTAAAAAATATTCTTTTCGGTTTGGAATAATAACCAGATAAGAGTAATTGATATAAGACCGAGAAAAAGGATAGAAATTTCGGCATTTTCGATAACTACCAATCTCCAAAACAGTCTGACAACCAAATCCCATATTTTATTTGTTACGTATAGTAACCCAAACGTCTTTGCATCACCCCCGCGTGTCACAAACTGCCAAACAGTCAATGAATTTATAAACTGGTGCCGTAACTCAAATAAAATAAAAGGTGAATAAGTAATAATTCCACTTCCTACCACTCCCAACCAATATTTCCAAGGCAACTTCCAGCGGATAAGACCAAGTGTGGCTACTACAATCGGTATAAATACTAACGCTACGTAATGAAGCTGCAACGCAATACCCAATGAAGCTCCAACTACACAAATCCATTTATAATCGTGCTTGACTACGACTTTTAGAAGTCCATAAATGATAAGCAGAGACCAAAAAGGAAGCACATTGGGGTTCCATGAAGAATGAGAGTGAACTATAACTAAGGGTGATATGGCATAGAAAAAAGTTGCAATAATTGCAACTCTTGTACTGAAAAATTCGCGTGCCAATCCCCAAATAAGCATCATGGTTGCCAAGGAAAAGAATGCCACCATGATCGCCGGCCCCACCGGATCTAGATTCCACGCCCATAAAAATGGCACCATAAAATAATAGTACGCGGGGCCCAAATGCATAAGACCAACACTAGTTATCGGTCCAAGAAGTGTAAATTCATGATCAACAATCATCCTCTTCACTACCAACGCGTCACGTCCCTCATCTCCCAAAAATCCCATATAATCACTGATCCTATAGAGCCTAAGGTATGCACCTAATAGAAAAATTACTGAAAAAACTATAATCGGTATATAACGTTTCATTTTTTAAGGATGAAGAATTAAATTACGGACGTGATTTCCAAATATAACGATCGTATATGAAGTAATTATAAGGGATCACCAAAAAAACAATTGCAAACACCATGAGGTTAAACCAACTGTTCTGACCCAACAACACCACCCCGACACCAACTACAACTCCCTGAATAACTACTGCTCCAAATGAAGTTATTAAAAAATGGATGAATTTGTTAAACAATTCTATTGTTCCCTGGATACGCCGATGCGAAAATGTCCACAGGTTGTTTCCTAAAAAATTGCAGATTATTGCCAAAAACGCACCAACTGAAACCGCTAGACCGGGAAATAAACCAAAGGCAATAAACATTTTGGAAACTAACGATTGCACTAAAAACCCGACTACTCCAATAATAAGATATTTGATGAAAGTTGAGTTACCAACAACATACAATAGAAGATTTTTAATATATTCTGACGGTGCAATTTTACTTTTTCCCCTCGTTCGATCAATAAATTTAAGCGGAACTTCGGCAATGGTAAATCCAAACATTTTTACGCGATGCAAAAATGCTACTTGAAACGTATAACCGGAATATTTTTCTAACCCCGACTGAACCTTCTCAAAAACTTCACGTGTATACATCCGATATCCTGACGTCCAATCGTGTGGAGACAGCATCCCCAATCCCAAACGAACAAAAGTATTTCCCACAATGCTATAAATTTTGCGATGAATTCCCCAGTTACCAGGTATTGACCCACCTGCTATATATCGGCTTCCTACTACTAAATCAGCGCCTTGTTCAATTTTTTGTACAAATTGGGGGAGTAAATGCGGATTGTGTGACCAATCAGCATCCATTTGTATTAGCATTTCTGGGTTAAAATGTTTGAGAGCATAACGCATTCCAAATATATACGCCGCCCCCAAGCCTTCTTTCTTTTTTGATAAGATAGTAATGTTTTTGTGTTTTTTATTTAAGCGTTCTACCAACTCCGCAGTTCCGTCAGGAGAATAATCATCTACAACCAATATGTGGAATTGATATCCGGTAATATTTGGAAAAACTCCTTCAATTGCTTCTATAAGCGTTACTATATTTCCACTTTCATTATATGTGGGGAGTATCAATACGGCAGTTTTCATACTTCATTGGCGAAATAATCCAGAGTTTTTCTTAATCCTACATCCAGGGAAATTACCGGATTCCACTTAAGAAGTAATGCTGCTTTGCCAATATCTGGCCGTCTTCGCACGGGATCGTCTGTCGGCAACGCGGCAAAAACTAATTTCTCTCGTGATCCGGTTATCTTTTGCAAACGGTTGGCTAGATCCAAAATAGTTAATTCTTCGGGATTACCAAGATTAATAACTTCACCCTCAATTTTTTCATAAGTTCCGATGCGAAAGATTCCCTCAACTAGATCGCTGACATAACAAAAACTTCTTGTTTGTTCACCTCTGCCATTAATTGTTAGTGGCCTATCCGTCATAATTTGCTTAATAAAATTAGTCACTACTCTCCCGTCATCTATATCCATCCGTGGCCCATATGTATTAAATATTCTCATTATCCGCGCGTTTAAACCATATTTACGCACATAAGTCATAACAAACGCTTCACCGGCTCTTTTACTTTCATTGTAGCAAGATCTCTCACCCACAGGATTAACGTGACCCCAATACGTTTCTTTTTGCGGATGTTCTTGAGGGTCTCCATAAATTTCAGACGTTGACGCAAACACAAATACAGCATTGCAACTTTTTGCTAACTCCAAAAGATAATACGTACCCAGGGTATTGGCCAGCATTGTTTCAAGCGGCATTGATTGATATTTTGGTGGACTCGCAGGACTGGCTAGGTGAAAAATCGTGTCAACTTGAAATTTATGCGAAAGAGGTATGGTACAATCTTGCTTGATAAAAGAAAATTTTGGGTTACTACGCAGATGATCAATGTTTTTCAACCTACCGGTAGACAAATCATCAAGACAAATCACCTCATGACCATTAGCGAGCAATAGATCGCTAAGGTGAGAACCGATAAATCCTACACCTCCTGTGACTAAACATTTCATTTACACTCTTTCTCTCCAATAATTAAGCAAGTCTTCCATGGTTTTTTCAAATGCGATTTCAGGTTGCCAACCAGTTTTCTCAACAAATTTGCTATTATCACCAATAAGAATCTCTACGTCAGATGGCCGCATTCTGGACGGATCCTTCCTAATTTCAACTTTGACTTTGGCATATGAAAGCAGTAGTTCCAAAACCTTGCTGATTCTCCATGCCTTGCCTGTTGCAATGTTATATACTTCACCCGGATCACATTTTTGCACAGACAGATAATATGCACGCACCATGTCTCTTACATCTGTATAGTCACGTTCGGCCTCCAGATTGCCTACCAATACAACAGGTTCTCGTTTTCCTTTTTCAATCTCAGCAATTTGCTTGGCGAAACTTGACTCAGCAAAAACTTCACCCCGACGGGGACCGGTGTGATTAAATCCGCGTGTACGAACTATATTCATATCGTAACTTTCGTGATACTGATAACCCAAATAATCCATTGCCAGTTTCGACACTGCATAAGGTGAAAGAGGTCGGAGCGGATTGGTTTCTTTGATAGGAACTTCATCTCTTAGGACCTTGCCATATTCTTCAGATGAACAGGCAATTTGGATTGGTACTGGCAACCCTGTTTTTCTAACTGCTTCAAACAAATGAGCACTCCCGATAATGTTAACTTCAAGAGTTTGCGTCGGCGAAGACCATGAAGATTGAACAAATGACTGAGCTGCTAAATGAAAGATGTAGTCCGGTTTGATTTTATCTACTACCGTATACAGTGAATGAGCATCCAAAAGATCTGCTTCTTCAAACTGGATTTTATCTTTAATATGTTCAATATTTTCTGTTTTACTCCTCCAGCGCTGTATTCCATACACTTCTACTCCTTCTTTTAACAAAAGTTCTGCCATATGACTCCCAACAAAACCCGTTATTCCAGTTATTAATGCTTTTTTACCTTTATTCATATATCTCCTTCTTATTTTACCTTCCTACACCATAATACACGAAACCTAAACTTTTGACTTCATCCGGATCATAAATGTTTCTGCCGTCAAATAACATGGGTGTTTTCATCATGCTTTTTAAGCGCAATAAATCAAGCTGGCGGAATTCATTCCACTCTGTCAACACTACAACGGCATCCGCATCCTTGGCAACATCATAGGCATTTGTGCAGTAATCAATATCGCGAAGTATTTTTTTTGCGTTTGTCATTGCTACAGGATCAAACGCTTTTATTTTAACGCCACTTTTACGAAGAGCATTGATTATTTTGACAGACGGAGCTTCCCGCATATCATCTGTATTTGGTTTAAAAGAAAGTCCCAATACGCCGACATTTTTTCCTTTTATAGGTGCCAGTTGTGTTTCTATTTTTTTTATAAAAAACGCGCTCGCCTGATTATTGATTTCATCAACTGCTTTTAGTAACTTGAAGTCATATTTCACACTTTCGGCGATAGCGATCAAGGCTCTTACATCTTTGGGGAAACAACTGCCACCGTATCCAACTCCCGGATACAAAAATGCACGTCCTAATCGTTTATCAAGACCAACTCCTTCCAAAACATCTTCAACATCAGCACCAACTCTTTCTGAGAGAAATGCCATCGCGTGCGCAAAAGATATTTTGGTTGAAAGCAATGAATTGGATGCATATTTTATCATTTCTGCAGTTTCAATATTTGTCAGCACTACTTTGCCATCAATCGGCTTATGCAGATCTGTTAGAATTTTTCTGGCTTTAACACTATCTGAACCAATTACTACACGATCAGGATGCAATGTGTCTGAAAGAGCAGTACCCTCGCGCAAAAACTCGGGAATTGATGCAATATCAAAATTAGCTTTTTGAGGTTTCATTTTAGAAACAATCTCACCTACTTTGCGATTGGTACCGGGAGGTACCGTACTTTTGGTCACTACTACCGTATATCCGTCAAGGGATTTACTTAGTCCTTGCGCAGCTGCAAACACAGAAGACAAATCTGCCTCGCCTGATTTTTTTGGCGGAGTCCCCACGGCGATAAATACTACTTCAGAATTACTAACTGCTTCTTGATAATCGAGGGTAAACAAAAGCCGTTTACCCTGAGTATTACGTTTAACCATTTCTTCCAACCCTGGTTCGTAAAAAGGCATCACGCCCCGTTTCAGGTTTTCAATTTTTTCTTTTGTACGCCCTACAACCCATACAGTATTACCCAAATCCGCAAAAACTGCGGCTGTCACCAATCCAACATATCCATGTCCAATAAATGTAATTGTCATAAACTTTGTTGTTTCTTAATTTCAATTAGGCCATCTGTAAATGATCTCAAATGTACCCCTAAGGCAGATATTTTATCATTTCGTAGTCTAAGCGTATAGGGTCGAGTTGCACGATTTTTGTAAAAATTTTCTATATTAGTCGATTTTACTAAATTTTTATTATAACCAAGGTGCTTGGCAATTTCGAGGGCTGCGGCAAACGGCGTCAACGAAGATGAGCCCACCGCATGATAAATTCCTGAGAGATTATGTTCAATTAAATATTTAACCGCAACAGCTATGTCATCGATCAGTGTAGGGGTAAATACATGATCAGACAAAACTGCCACTTCCTGATTTTGGGATAATTTGGCAGCGATGGCATGTAACCAATCTTTTTTTACGGGATTTTGTGCCCTATATGGATAAGCAATGCGGACGACTAAATTTTGATGATTGGTCAAAATAAGTTTTTCACCTTCATATTTGGTTTCACCATACCAATTAAGCGGGTTTGGCTTATCATTCTCTGTATACACATCAAGCCTGCCATCAAACACAAAATCAGTAGAAATATAAAGCACCCGCTTGTCGTATTTATGGGCTGCTACAACAATATTTTTTGTGCCTTGTACATTAATTTTCCAGGCGGCACCTTCATTACCAAAAGGTCTATCTTTTTCGCACCCATCGACATCTGCTTTGGCCGCCAAATGCAGCACCCACAAAGCCTTGCTATTTCGGAAATGCGATTCTATCGCTACTGAATCAGTTATATCAACACCGGTTTCGTAACTTAAATCTTGAAACTCAAACGTATCACTTAGTAATTCAATAATCCGTGTCCCCACTAAACCTGACAGTCCTGTACCCAATAAAGGAATTTTCATATTTTTATACCCGTCTTACGCTGGTTTGTCCCGATTTAATCGGGACTAAAGCAGCTTAGTCCATTCGACATTGCTCAGGACTAATACTGAGCTTGTCGAAGTATTAGAGGGGTATATGGCCGGAACAATTTCTAGTATGTAGGCTATATCTATATACCGTACTGTTTTTTATAGTAATGCTTATATTCACCGTTTTTTACATGTAACCACCACCCTTGATGGGTTTGATACCAATCAATAGTTTTACGAAGATATGCATCAAAGTCATGAAGTGGCTTCCAACCTATTTCAGTTTTTATTTTTGTCCAATCTATTGCATATCGCCTGTCATGACCCGGACGGTCTTTAACAAAATCTATTATTGATTCTTCATGACCCATAAGTTTTACAATTTTTCGGATGATGTCTATATTGGAGATGTCCTTGGTGAGTCCGCCTACACAATAAGTCTCCCCTGATTTTCCTTTATTGAGCACCATGTCTATTGCCCGGCAATGGTCTTCAACAAATAACCAATCGCGGACATATAATCCATCTCCATACACGGGCACTTTAACTCCTTCCAAAATATTGGTTATCGTAAGCGGAATAAGTTTCTCAGGATGTTGATATGGACCGTAGTTATTGGAGCAATTGGTGATTGTAATAGGTAAATTATAGGTGTGAAAATACGCTCTAACTAAATGATCAGATCCTGCTTTGCTCGCTGCATAAGGACTTCTGGGACAATATTGTGTTGTTTCCTTAAATTTTTGCGAAGTGTTCAACTCCAGTGAACCAAATACTTCATCAGTCGAGATATGATGAAATCGTTTCACTTTATTTTTGAGCGCTGCATCCAAAATGATTTGAGTCCCTAAGACATTGGTTTTCGCAAAAACTGCCGGATCAGTTATCGAACGATCAACATGTGACTCTGCAGCAAAGTGAACAACAACTTCAACTCCTTGAAATGCCGATTCGACCTGAGAAACATCGGTAATATCGCCTTGTATGAAAGTATAACGGAAGTTGTTCTCCGCATCTTTCAAGTTTTCCAAATTTCCAGCATAAGTAAGCGCATCAAAATTCACCACTTCGTCATTTGGGTGATTTTTCAACCAATATAAAATAAAATTTGCGCCGATAAATCCGGCACCCCCAGTCACAAGAAGTTTCATAATGGTTGTAAGTTGTAGGTTGCCCGCCTGCCGACGAGGCAGGTAAGTTGTAGGTAAATCATATTACACAAGAAATGGGATCGGGAATGGTTGTCTTCGATACTTCAAATATAATTTGATCGTTTCTCCGTGATCAAATGCCAATTCTTCAAGTCGAAGATTTTCAATCGGTATCCATTCAACTTTGGAAGACTCGGAATCGCCTGCCGATTCCTGTTGTAATGGTTTAATGATAAATTCTAATGCCACATTTTGACGGTCTTCTTTTGGACGATTCGGGTTGGTATTAATCCGAAATAGTTTTATTATTTTTCCTTTCCATCCTGTTTCTTCCTTCAATTCGCGTAAAATCCCCATAGATGCGGTTTCATCCCGATCCAAAAATCCGCCCGGCAATGCCCATTTTCCGGTTTCCAGAATATCTCCCGCTCGTTTCTCAAGAAGTAGTTTATTATCTTTTTCCACTATCGCGTGAAGCACTACATGACGAAACGAGGCTTTTCCCCCATCTTCAAAAGTACAGCTGAGCATTTACTTTATAATTCCTTTCTTCAACTCCTCATCCGTATAGTCCACCTGTTCGTCTTTGAGACTAGGGTCATAGGGCGGATCGGGGTAATTAATCAACCAACCTTCTTCTGATCCTTCATTCAAAAGTCCTGTAGGGACATTTTTTGGAATCGTTAAGCTGTCACCAACTTTCAAAATATGCCGTTCGAATTTTTCGTTAATAAACAAAATGATCGTCATGATGCCTTTGAGACATACATATCGTGCCGCCCTGATTTTATGTAAATGATAACCTTTAAAAGCTCGCGGCAATGCAGCGGAAAGATACGCAACCGTTTTATTCCCGTCTTTGAAAAGTTCCATGAGAAATCCATTTTCCTTGCCCTCTAAATCATAGGTTGTGACTTTTTTAGCAGAACTTTTATAAACTTGTGTGATCATAAAGTTATTGATTTCCTGTTCTTATAAGTTCTGCAACTAAATTATTCGCTCTCAAAAGTTCATCAAAACTTGTTCCCGCATCTACCCACCAACCCTTCATTACTTCACACGTCATGGTCCCATCTTTGACATAGGCATTGTTTAGATCAGTCACTTCTAGTTCACCGCGTGCTGAAGGTTTCAATGATCTAATAAACTCATAGACACGCTTGTCATACATATAAATACCGGTTTGGGCGAGATCTGATTTGGGGTGTTCTGGCTTCTCTTCTATCGATATCACTTTGCCGTTTTTGTTCAATTCTATTACCCCGTATTGTTTGCTTTCTGTGGGCATCCGTTTTGCAAACACCTTTGCACCGACAGTCTGCTTTTCGAAGTTAACTGTAGCTTGATATAAATCATGCGTAAACAAATTGTCTCCCAGAACTACCATAATTTTTTCCCGCCCCGAAAAATCTTCCGCTAAAGAAATTGCTTGAGAAATACCACCACCTGCATCATCCTGAATGGCATAAGATAATTTCAATCCAAAATCTTTACCGGATTTTAAGAGATTAATAAAGTGAGGTAGATGTTCGGCAGAACTAGTTATAAGCACTTCCAAAATTTTAGCTCGTTGCATCGACTCAAGCGCATAAAATATCATTGGTTTATTATAGATGGGAAGAAGATGTTTATTTGTCACCCACGTCAATGGCCGAAGTCGAGTTGCTTTGCCACCTGCCAATATCAAACCTTTCATATCAATATACGTTAGATAGGAGAGTCCACATTATAGTTATCCCTAAAAGAGCAATACTAGCGTATTCTATCACAATTTTCCAATGGAGATCACGATCATATAAATGGTGGAAAACTCCCCATAATAGATAAGTCAGCGCCGTCACCGCGCCAATTTGAAACTGAGCCGAGGCATTCCCTGTACTTTTTACGAAGGCGAAAAAGCACGTGAGCATCAGAAGCAATAAAATCGTATATTGCTGCGTATGAAAATGCCGGTGGTGTTTTTTTAGTACATGCATATTTCTTTTACACCTCCTTACTTTTAGATTACAAAATGACACCAAAAGACATTACCCATACAATCCCGGTTATAACAAATAAAAATGACAAGTGTGCAAGTGTTTTTCCGCCAATACGATACACTTTATTTCGCCAAATATAAAGTGCGTCAGAAACCATAATAATCATAAGTATTGTGGTCAACACAAAAATAATCTGCTTGGAAACATGAGGAAGGTCAAAAAGCGGATTTTTTGCCACTGACTTAGATTGAGCAATTAGAACCGGAGGCATTGAAGGTTGAACTTCGCTAACCATAATCGGTGAAGATATCGGACTTGTTTGGGGAATAAGTGTCGGTTGGGTGACTTCCGGAGTTTGCGCAAGTACCTGATCGGTTGCAATTGAAGGTTTTATTTCTGCCTGCCTCGTGTTTTGGACAGCCGTAAGTTGAGTTAATCGTTTGCCAAACATTTGCACAACCAATGTAGTTTCTTCACCGTTTAAGACTCCATTGACAACCGCAAAACCTATATCCTGGTAATCACCCCGCAACAAGTTCTCTCGATGTGTTGGTGAATTCACCCATGCTTCAACTACGCCTTGAGAATCAGAGAAATTTTTTGCTAAATTTTCTCCCGCTACTACATATGCATAACCTGCACCGTTAATGAAATCCCAGGGTGTTGTGCCGTCGGGAGCCGTATGAGACCAATACCCGTTTGCAAACATATGGGCAGCTTTCTTGGCAGCAGCTTGAGATAGTTGATTATCCAATCTGAGTCCGCCTACTCCTGTTCCTGAACGTTTTTGATTGGTAATATTTAGTAATTGTTCCACGTTTATATCTGTTGCGTACCCCAAGATATCTGGATCAACTTTGTGAGTTATTCTGATGGTTTGGCTAAACAGAAAAAGAAGGATTACATAAAATGCTATAAAATCATGGTGCAGGATTCTTGCACGAAAATTATTTGTGTGATGGGGTGTAAATAAATGTCGGATAAGAAAAAACATATGTCTGTCTTCTTAGATTACCGCGAGTGCAGCTTGAAACGCAAGTATAGAATTTATGTCCAGTAGGGATGTTTGATAAAGTGGTATGCGCCGTTGACTGCAACAGCTGCCGATCCTGTGGCTATTGTGATGCGTTTATATAATCCAGCCGGCACAATAATATCACCGCAAGCAAAGATTCCCGGTATATTCGTGTGCATATTTTTATCAACTGCCACGGCCTGATTTTCAACATGAATTCCAATTGTCGCAAGAAATGTTTTATTAAGTTCCACGCCTATGCAAATAATTACCATGTCTGCCGAAAGGATACTTTTGGCTCCTGAGTCACGTACTATTTCTACACTTTCCAAGTGTTCTGACCCGTTGAAAGCACTCACAGTTGCTCCCTTATAAAAAGGAATTGATAAATCAATTGCCTGAGCAACTGTCTTTTCCTGGGCACGAAATTCGCTCTTGCGATGCACCACTGTAACCGCCGCACCAAGTTGGGCTGCGCACACCGCAGTTTCCATAGCCGTATCACCGCCTCCAACAATAACAATGCGTTTACCTGTAAACTTACCTTCAGGAAGACCGCCATACCAGATACCTTTTTGGTCAAAATCCTGTTCTAATGGCACATGTAACTTCCGAGGTATGAAATACCCCATTCCTGTAGCCAGGATGATCGATCGGCCTTTGTATATTGAAGATGAGCTGCTGAGTGAATAATAATTGTTAGTTTTTTCTATTTTTTCGATTGGTGTATGCATCACAATTTTGACATTAAGACTCAACGCATGTGCCAACATTTTATTAGCCAATTCTTTTCCTTTGATTTTTGAATAAGAAGGATAATCGTAAATTTCCTTATCACCATATATAAATGAAGGTTGACCACCAGGTGTTTGAGCTTCAATAACTACTGTTATCAGTTTTCGCTCCTGCGCATATATTGCAGCTGCCAACCCGGCAGGTCCCGCACCTACAATAATCAAATCATATATATCCATATAGTCATCATAACTAATTTGCGGGCTAAAAAGAATCCCCTCCGACGATTATCGGAGGGGATTTCTCTTGATCCGCCTCTCCGGCGGACAAAACTATGAAGGACTATTGAGTTACAAATTATTTGATCCACCTGTCACGTCCACAGTCGCTGTGTTTGTGACTTTACCAGTATCCTGATTTACAGTACCACCGGTATTATCATTTGTATCGTTTTTACCTGTAGTCCCTTTAAGCGTTCCCGTAACATTAGCTTTGGTCTTGGCTTTTTGTTTGACCTTTTGCTTCTTTATTTTTTTAACAGTCACGCTGTTTTGGGTATTACTACCATTATTAGCAACCGTAACCGCCGCAGTATTACTTCCTTCTTCACCGCAGCAACACGCTGGTACTTCGGCTGTGTTGTCACCACCTAACACGGTGACATTGGCAGTGTTTGATACATCTCCCGTATTTACTGTTACGCCTGAACCGGTATTACCGTTGGCATTATTTTCACCTGAATTACCTGTGAGTGTCAGGTTAACAGTGGCATCGGTTTTATTTTTTTGTGAGACGTATTGTTTACACTTCACTTTTACATCAACTGTATTAGTTGCACCTGTGCCGTTACCTGTAACATCCACTGTCACATCTGCAAATATCGGCATGGCACTTCCCAAAAGAAGTGACCCTGTCACAAACCCTGTTACAATTTTTTTCCACATATTTTTATTCACCTCCTTTAGAAGCTCTTAATGAGCTTCCGCGAATTTAGAGCTTCTTAAGTCCGCCGAAGTGAGCATTCGGCTGCATGGACGTAGACCATGAGACGAATTCGAACGTAGGAGGACTCTCATCGGAAACTCTGAACGATTCCCACTTTTCTAATAAAACTAAAAAGCGGGAGAATTTAGAGTTTCTCTAATTCTCCAAAAAAAACGGAAACGACACCCCCAGTGTCTATCTCCGTTTACGGTCAATAGATTACAAGCGTATTTCGCATTCGCCAATTTGGCACTCTCAATATTTAAGTGCCAGGTGCAGGTGGAAACTGGTCCTCCCAATCACCCGCAGTATTGGTATCCCATCCATCAGGTTTTCTCTCCAAGGCATGTCCTGAAACTACGCCCGGCAATATAAATTGACTTATGTCATCCCCATAACTCATCGCATCGATCAAACTCCCTTCCGCATCTTTTAGAAGTAAATGATCTCCCAAGTTGTCTAACCCATCACCGATTTGCCTACCTAAAGGTATTTTTAATGTTCCTAATGGTTCATCCCAAAAAGCCCAAGTGGAATTTGATATGGAAATAAGTGCAAAATCTCCCGGCTCAAGGTTACGGTTGCCGGTAATTTTAACTGGAATTCCGGAGTTGTCAGTTATCGTCCAGTTTTTGAGGTTGACTGTTTCTGTAGTTGGGTTATAAATCTCAATCCATTCATGGTTTCTGCCGCCACCTCCACCGCAAAATCCGGAAAGGGTATTGTTGCCGCCTTGCACGTCAATGACGACAATGTTAGCAACGTCCCCACTTTCATTAGAATTTGAATTACCTATAATTTCCCCAAAACCGGTATTGCCATTTGCTGAGTTGTTACCGGTATTGCTAGAAATATCCAAATTGATATCAACATCTGTCTGGTTGTTTTGAACTACGCTGCAAAGAGTCTCTATGTCTACAAACGCACTGTTTTGTGATTCTGCTCCGTTTCCTACTATTCGAATTTGAGTCACGTGTCCGCCGACAGTCACCCCGCGGTCTCCGGGGCTATCGAAACCATGTGCGCTATCCACATCATAATACACTTCATTGATAACTATATGTACGGGAGCAGGTGTCGGGGATACAATTGGATCAGAAATTCCTGCAACAAACGAAGCTGAAGCAATTTCAGTATCTGAAAAAAAACTGTTTGTCATTTTTACAAATACGAAACTTAAACCGAAGAAAAGTAAAAATAGAACGACTCGCGAATCAATTATAATCTCATGTTCATACCTGAGTTTTGCGATGTCCTGTAAAAAAGAATCATCTTCCTGGGTAAGTACCAGTTTCTTTTCCTGTTTTTTTTGCCAAATGTGTTTGATACCGTTACTCACGCTTTGATAAACTTTTTTGAGTTCTTCATATACGACCACAGTCGCCGGTACAATGACGACGAATATAAATCCAAGAGGAGTCTGCATCTGATGGGTAAGAAATCCGATTAAAGGCAAAGTCAAAACTGTCTTACCTAATATTTGCTCTTTCCCGATAGTTGCAAGGTCTGGCGATTTATTGGCATCACCTTTTGTTTTATATATGAATCCGAAGGTATCGGAGTCAAACGAGTTGATCCGGTGTGTCACGAGGTTATTTTTTTCCTTTTCCGAAGGAAAAAAAGTCACTATATCTCCCGGAGTATATTCTATTTGCGGGACAACCAGAACGAGGCTTCCCAAGGGAACTGTCGGCTCCATAGATCCGGACTGAACAACCAGCAGTTTATAATTTCCTTCCAAAGGGATGAGTGCAAACAAAAGAAACGCACCGATAAATCCGGCGGTAAGGGAAAAGCAGACTTCCACTATTCTGATTATTTGTTTAATGGGCAGCTTTTTCATTTTGTTTCGTCCCCCAGGGCCGATGCTGAGTTGAGTATCGGGCAGACCACCCAACTCAGCTTATACCTATAAAAAATTTAACTTGCTGAAGGCAACGGACTCGGACTCACCAATGGACTAGCTAACGGTGTAGCCGCTGGTGTCGCAGTAGGTAAAGGATTACACAAGAAATTATCATTGTGCCGTCCTTGTACTGCCTCAAAGACTACATTTCCAGACAACAAATCAGTCTGAGAAACATTGTTGACTTGAGAACCATCGCACCCAAATCCTCCATCAAGGCTATCAATTACTAGATCGCCATTGTTATCCTGAGCAGGTGTGTTATCAAGAGCAGGATCCTGAGGAATTGGACTTTCTGTCAACGCTCCATAACAAAAGGCTTTGCCTACAAAATAATCTTTTGATCCTTTGAGCGGACCTTCTTCAAATGGATTGTTACCTGAATCTGCGAGTGTCCATTTAGCTCCACCCAACACTTCACTTGCCGGTCCAGCATGAAGTCGATCTTCACCAACTTCGTAGACATTATCACCATCATCCGCCCAGAAGATGAAATTGAGCTCTTCAGCAAGCTCTCCATCTCCTCCGGGATGCGGACTTGCCGGTGGTGTCGGGACTGGAAGAGGACATTGTAGATCTCCATCCTCTGTCTCCGGTTCAGTACAACCGTTGTCTATATCCTGAGTAATATCCAAATCTGCACATACCCATGCATCATTATTTGTAATATGAAGACTGATTGTATCTTCTTCCCAATCACCAGGTTTTAGATCAGTTAGATCAAAGAACATATCGCCTTCTTCCAAATCTTTCTGTGTCCATGTACAAGAACATGAACCATTCTCCGGAACCCCTCCCCAAGATCCACTAATACATGCCTGTCCGTTGTAGTAACAGGTGTTGTCGACTTTGAGGTCGAGTGCGCCTGCTACCAGGGAATTACCTATCGATGTTTCCGTATCCGAGAAAAAAGCGCCGGTTGCTGCAATTGCTATTGCAGCTACGGATCCGATCGTTGCAAGTCTGATTAATAAATTTTTCATAATTTTTCACCTCCCCTCATAAGAATTTTGTTGTTCCTTTATATCCCCTTGTTTTTTTACCCACCAACACACAAATCTAAATTTTGTAAAGTCGTCTGTAACCCCGAATAGTCTGATGATGAATAATAATGTCCCGCATCGTCAGCAATTTCGTTTTTCAAATAGGTTTCATTGACATTACTGCCAACTCCTACCACAAATATTTCAACTCCGGCTGCTCTGGCAACATCTGCTGATGTAGCAGCAACGTCATCAGCCGTACTTTCAGGAAGTGGCCTGTTCGGATGACCGTCTGTGACGATGATCATCTTGTCCGGAGATGTCAGGTCCAACCTGTCATGACC
>CAYHKY010000012.1:0-25513 GCA_964357355.1 uncultured Gammaproteobacteria bacterium
ATTATAGCCTACATACTTGAATTTGTTCCGGCCATATACCCCTCTAAGCTGCTTTGATCCCGCCACATCTTCATAATTTTAATGCTTGGCGGGACAAACCAGCGTAAGATGGGTATACACAAATTTAAGGTGATCTATATACCTGCATTTTATTGAGTGTTTCCGAGTTATGTTGCCCGTAAAAAATTGCAGTCATATCAGTGTTACACTGGAAAATATTTCCACCTGAATGTGCATTGCGGAATTCAGTAACGTCATAACGCGCTCCGTCAATTACGATCAGGCAGCGGTTACTTTGGATGGGTTCGGGGGGAACTTGTGGTGATTGGGGTGGATTTTGTTGAGGGGTTGGATTTGCCTTGCTTAAGAAATTGGGGGTGTTATTTTTGGGGACCAGGGAAACTTCGGGCTTAACTGTAGCAGCCGGAAGGATTGCTTGTTGTTCCGTCAAAATATCGGTAATTGGAGTATAACTACGGGCGACGTCCACAAATATAATGACGAGGATGAAACTGAAAAAATGTAAAAGTCCAAATGCAATAATTGTTTTTAAGGTATTCATTTCAAACTAAAATCCTCATAAATGATGGAACGGCGTTTTACTCCGGACTGGGTGAGTTGTTTGGTCATGTCGCGCATCATAGGAAGTGGTCCGCAGAGGAAAATCCGTTTATTCATGAGTTCTCCCGCATATTGTCGAATATGAGCAAGACTCAATCGTCCAGCCACTTGGGATTCATGGAGTATGTAGTGTAATCCCGTATGTGAGTATGCCAAAAATTGTAATTTATCATGATAAATTGCTTCATGGTTTGACTTGACCAAATAAAAAAAATGGATTTGCCGATTGGATTTGGGATTGTTTGCCTCTTTTTCCAAAAGGCTGATAAATGGTGTGATACCTATACCTCCTGCGATACATACGACGTCGCAGGGTGCAAAAAAACGCTCCCCGAACGTGCCGTATGGCCCCCACAATACAACTTCATCACCCCGGTTCAATTGGTTAAGTAGCAGGGTATAATCTCCGACAACTTTTGCTGCAATTCTGATTTCTGATTGATATTCCTGGGTTTTGACAACGGAAAACGGATGCTCTTCTTTATTCATTTGACCACTTCGAATTGACATAAAAACGAATTGGCCCGGCTGAATTTCAAGCGGTTTAATCTTTGGTATCATCAGAAGTTCGACGATATCTCCGGTTCTGTTAACTTGAGAAATAATATAAGTTGACCGGGGGCCGATGAATTTGTATAAATAACGCCTGTAGATGAAGGCAAAACTTCCCAGTCCCAAAAGTGCATAAATCCAAATTTTTAAGGGCATGTAGCGGGAAACATCGCTGGATATTGATATCGTGTGCAGGATGCCAAAAATAAGCGGTACCGACATAAATTCATGTGTTTTTTTCCACACATGGTAAGGAAGATCAACAAATAGCGTAACCAGTATCAGTCCGATTAAGGAATTTAAGGCGAAAATTCCCAGAGTCAAAGGTAATTCTTGAGATGGAACAATATATTGAAGTATTAGAGAAATGTTCGGCAGACGGGAAAAAATCAGGAGAAACGGATGTTCTAGTAACCCGATCACACTTAATGCAGAAATAATTTGATGGGTTTTCATCACTTTGTCAAATCCGCCGAACAGATTCTCGAGAAAAGGAAATCTTGAAGAGAGTACGAAAGATAGTGAAAAAAGCACTGTTCCCAGTAATGCCATTGATTGGCTGAGTGATAAAAGCGGTGCTGCCTGTACTATTTCCAGAAACCTGGGTTTTGCCAGTATAAAAAGAAACAAAGTGATGAGTAGAATACAGGCAATGATAAAGATCCCGCGATATTTCATAACTTTCCCAGTTAGAGAGCGGGAGTAAGCCGGCCGATGACTAGATATTTACGTTTTATGATCTCTGCTCCCAAAATATGCAGATCTAAAGAAGCGTCGCGTCCGGCCAAGAAGTGATACGGTCCTCCGGGTTGATAGAATTTTCTTCCTGACGATACATCGTATACTTGACCATCTAGTGCTAAATATACAGGTCCCGTCTTATTGGTACCGTCAAAATTTTTAAGTGCTGTTTCCGTAAATTCCACAACCTCTTTTGATTGGGCTTCTGTGACAATATTTGCCTGACTGACAATCATTTTTTGAACTATAAAGGTGAGAATAACTAAATTTATTAATATCAGCACGATCCGTTTACTTCCCAAATAGTAATGTAAGCGGCGGCGAAATGCTTGTAATCTTATATGTTTCATAATTTTTGTTGTTCCGGGCCGATTTCTCGGCCCGGAATGTTTTTCTGCCCTTTCCACACGCAAACGAGCAATGTTTTATTTACTTAGTCTTCTGTTTCGTGTTCTTCCTCTTCATGATTTTCAACTTCGTGTTCATCTTCCCGTTGCTGATTTTCTATATAACGACTCTCATCTTCATCCTCGTCTTCGTCTTCATTTTCGAAACTTCCGGTCGGATTAATGGACGGCGGATTTGTCGGGATTATGACTGGTGTTGGCGAACTGGCAGGACCCGAATTCCCTGATTGGGGAGGAGTCGTAGTCGTGCTGCCTGTGGTTATTAAATACGCAGTCATCCGGGAAGTATCCGTGCCATGTTGCTTTTGGTACACAGCGGTCATGTCAGTTCCGCATTGAAATATATCTCCGCCTGAGTGTGTCGATTTCAATGGCGTGACATCATACTGACGTCCAAAAAGCGTAACTATACAACCTGCAGTTTGCGCTGCGTTTGCAGCTTGCGAGTTGGCAATAGTAGTTCTTAAATTTTTGGCAGTGCTGGCGGCGGCCAATCCCGCTGCAGTCGGAAAAGTCCCTGTAACTGCAGTATTGTTTTTTGGAGTCGGTACAGGATTTGCGTTTGCCGCCGGATTGCCAGTGACCGGGTTCCCCGCTGGGGCCGTTTGAGTTAGCACACTAGGTGAGGGATTATTGACATCTTGGGTTGAGTTTATTGTTTCTACTGCCATTACCTGCTTGTTTTGGCCCGGGGGAGTCGCTTTTATTAATTTCATACCAGCCACGGTACTGGTAGTGACGGATGCTCCGACAAAGAGAACTACGGCTGCCTGCGGCAGGAATTTTTGGGTCAGGAAGGAAATTAATTTATTCATATGTTAGGCAGTATACTCACCGGCACATTAAGAACGGATTAAGGGGAATAAAAATGATTTAAATATATGATATAAAGAGTGAATGATTTCCGGATTTAATAAAATTGCCGTCCTCATTTGGGATTTTGACGGGACCTTTTACAAGCCCTTACCTAAATTGTGGCATGATGTCCGGATCGCTGAATTCCGGGTAATTATGGCTCATACCGGATGGGATCAAAATAAAGCCGAAATTGAGTTTGAAAAACTTTATAAACACAGATTTGATAGTGCGACTCAAACGTCAGCATTTTTAAGTAATATTTCAATAGCTGAAGCAGCGGTAGAAATGGAGCGGTTTTTTGACCGGAGAAATTATCTTAAAAAAGATCCACGACTGGTCAGGTTATTTGAGAAATTACGGCATTTCCGGCATTTTACTTTGGCCAATGGAGTAATCGCGCGCCATATAGAAACATTCAAAATCTTGGGGTTAGCACCTCAAATATTTGAAGAGATGGTGACTTCCGAAACTGTCGGATTTACCAAGCCTAATCCTCAAGGATTTCAATATATTTTGGATAAAACCAAATTACCCCCATCTTCGCACCTGATGATAGGAGATAGGGAAATAGTTGATCTGGTTCCAGCAAAAAAACTGGGAATGAAGACATGTCTTGTATGGAGTGATAAAAAAAGTGTAATTGCGGATATTACACTTAAAACTGTCTACGAACTCAGTTCGTTGTTTACGTAATTATTTCATTCATTGTGTATGAAAGGAAAATTTATTGTATTTGAGGGAGTGAGCGGGACGGGAAAAGAAACACAGGCCAAACTCTTAAAAAAGTTTTTGGAACGCAAAAAAATTATCACGAACGTAGTTTTTCATCCCTCTCCAGAGTTAAAGCCTTTGATATCAGAATGGAAAGAAGTTCGCCAGGTTGACCATATCACCCAAGTTTATTTATTTCTGGCAGACCGTTATGACAAAGTAAGACAGGTGATCAACCCGGCTTTGGAACAAGGCGAATGGGTCATTTCTTTGAGAAGTTATGTCAGTGCGATGGTATATCAGGGTAAAACCCGGGATGAAAAAATTTGGATTAAAAATGAATTTCTTCGGTTTGAGCCAAAACCTGACCGGTTATATTATTTTGATATTAGTCCAAAAATAGCTCTTGAACGTATTAAAAAGCGGTATCAGGAAACCGGTGAAAAACTGGGTTTTTATGAAAAAATGGATTTACTTTCGGAAAAGAGACAAGCATATAAAGATGTATTGCAAAAAATGAGGCATGTAAATATCGATGCAGGCCAAACTATTGAAAATATACACAGACAAATTTTGTCACATCTATTGTTAGTTTGACTAGTCTTTGTTACTATCATTTTTTATGCAACGCGGATATTTCATTACATTTGAAGGTGGAGAGGGAGCAGGCAAATCCATTCAAGTTGAGATTCTGACGAGTCACTTGCACGAAGATAACTACCCGATTGTGGTGACACGTGAGCCGGGAGGCACCAGGATCGGTGAACAAGTGCGTGACATTACCCATAGTCAGGAAAATGTGGATTTGGAGTCAACCACTGAGGCATATCTCATGGCAGCAGCACGTGCCCAGCATGTCAGCCAGATCATCGAACCTGCACTTGAAGCCGGAAAAATCGTAGTTTGTGACCGGTATGTTGATTCCTCAATTGCTTATCAAGGTTATGGGAGAAAACTAGGTGCTGCAACCATCAGCCAACTCAATGAATTGGCGATAAACGGAGCCATACCGAACTTAACCATTTTACTGGATATCGATACGGAAAAGGGTTTGCGCAGGCGGCACAAATCAACTAAAAGCAAAGACAGGTTGGATGTACAGCAAAGAGATTTTTATGAGCGCGTGCACCGCGGTTATTTGGAACTAGTTGAAAACCATCCTAGCCGTTTTGTCAAAGTTGATGCCAGCAGGAGTATTGAAAAAGTGGCAGTGGAAATCTGGACTGAAGTAAAAAAGAGATTGGATGCGCATTTTCACAAATGAAAAATAAAAAAGGAAAACTGACAGTGATCGCCGGCCCCATGTTTGCGGGTAAGACTACCAAATTGTTGACTCTTTTTACCGTACTTTCAAATCTTGATTATCATATCCTTTGTTTCAAAGCCGAAGCGCGAACAGGTGGAGGGATGGGTCACACCAGGTCCCACGACGAACGGCCGTTACCCGTGATATATATTGATCAAAATAAACCGGAAAAAATCTTGCATTATGTCGGACGTGATGGTATCCAAAAAGTTGTTGTCGATGCGGTACATTTTTTCCCCAAAGATAATTTCATCAGGGTAATCCGCAAACTCTTGAGCCAGGGGATTGACGTCTATGTCAACGGTTTGATATATGATTATCGGAAAAGGGAATACGGAGCTACCAAGACTTTGATGGATATTGCGGATGAATGCATCGAGCAGTTTTCGATCTGTGTCAAATGCGGGGGGAAAGCAGCCCATACCGAAAGAGTTGCCGGGGGGATAGAAGTGTCAATCGGCACAACCGGTAAAACCGTAGCCAAGTATATTCCCGTCTGTGCATCCTGCCACGAGGTTTATAAAGGATGAGAAAATATAACGCAATCATTATTGCGGGCAGTTGGGCTGCGGGAAAAACTACCTTGGCACTCCTTTATGGAGATCAATTCAAAAGAGATGGTATTCCGTTCACCTTTGATTCTGACCGGTTGCAGTTTGAACAGGGTGTTTTGGGAGATGTGACAAATTACAATAAAGACCAGAAGAGGTGGGAAGGACCGCATAGTTATTTGACAAAAGACGGCAATCCTGGATCAAGACAATTTATGATCAGGGATGGAACTATTGCCAATCAGGCTCATATGTCAATGATCGCAGAAATTGCACAACTGACTGATGGCGATCCGCTGCGTTTAGTTGAATATGCGATTGGTCCTGATATCCATGAATTTGAAAATGAAAGAAGGGAGCCGCCATTTTTACAGGCAGGCAGACACTTAGTAGATTGGTTAAATCAGTCCGGAATATTAGATAAAGTTTTGTTAATAGAGATGATATCATCTCTCCAATTACGTTTTCAGAGACAACGCGTACGGGACAGCAAGACAGATCAGGCAGCATTTGAGGCATTTGCCGGTGGCGGAGGGGGGTTAAATGGTGAATTGTCAGGAGACAATTATGTAAGATTTGAAAATGATCACAATGATGCAAGATCTTTTCGTATTCAGGCAGCTTCCATTTATAGAGATATCATTTTACCAGGAATACAAGGTGAGGGTAATCAAAGAAGTATAGAGCGCAGGAGAAGATAATTTTTTCTCAACCTCTTCATCAATGAATTGATACCTCGGCGAGTAATTTTCCAAACTTTGCCGGATAGGGATACATTTCTGGGATAATGTTCGTTAGCTCGGACTCAGCTGATACAGCTGGAAGCTGGTAAATGAATCGCAAAACCTAAATTCCAATGCATTCCGCGAAAAGCTATAAGGAGTTTGTTCAGTATTTCCCAATGTCATCCTCGCGAATGCGAGGATCTTCACTAAAAGATTCCCGGTCAAGCCGGGAATGACAAGTATTCGGGAAGAACTGAATTAACTCGCTATAAGTTATTGACAAAGTTGTATATATCATTATAATCATAAAAAAGCTCTAGAAACAGGTGAGCTTTTTTGTTTTTTCTCAAGTAACGTCCCGCCTTCATTTGAAATATAGGGATTGGCGGGACACCAAATGAAAAAACGATCAAAAAATACTTACTCTTCGAACAAAGTGAGAAGTTCTTTCAAAAGCCCCGTGCGGGCTTTTTTTGATGGCAATCCTGCTCTTACATTTTTAGACGGAGTTGAGCTTACTGAACTTCATGCCCACCTGGGATTTTCCGTGTCTCCGACAATGCTGTGGGAATTGGCGCACGACCAGGGACTTATACTTCCAACTAAATATTACTGGGAATTTGAAAAGCTGGTGACTATTTATGACACAAAAGATTACGAAGAGTATTTGCAACTTTACGATCTGACCGAAAAAATCCAATCCTCGCCTGAAGCTCTGTTTACTGCAGCCCAAACTGCGGTGTCGGGAGCTTTTCGGAAAAATAATATTACGCGACTGGAACTCAGGTTCAATCCGATACTTAGGAGCCGGGGAGGTGAAAGGGATTTGGATCATCTCATTACCTTTGCGCTGCAGGGTATTGAGCGGGCTATGCTTAAGTATCCGGTCAAAGCAGGGTTGGTGCTCATGATGGACCGCCGATTTACTTTGCAAGAAAATACCGAAATTATAAATAAAGCCATTAAATATCATTCCCGGGGAATTATAGGAATTGATTTGGCAGGTCCGATCAATCGGACAAGACTGAGTAAAAGTTTTAAGCCACGGGATATTAAAGACATTGTGAAAAGGGCTAAAAAACATGGACTGGGAGTTACAGTTCACACCGGTGAAGCAACCAATGTTGATGAAATGTGGGAAGTGATTGAGGAGCTTCAACCCGACCGGATTGGACATGGTATAGCATGCGTCCGGGAGAAGAAAATTATGGATCACTTAAGAACAAAGGAAATCGTACTCGAGACGTGTCCCACCTCAAACCTTAACACGAAGCTGGTTAAAGACCTGGATCATTCGCGCAGGATTTATCGGACTCTGATTGAAAATGATGTACCTTTTACCATCAACACCGATGGACCGGAAATGCAGAGGATTTCGCTCCGCGGAGAATATGAAAAACTGTTGACTAATAATATTTTGACTTCTACCCAACTACTAAAAGCCAATGATCTGGCACAGGAATCTACATTTATTCACAAACTTAAAGGAGGATTATATGAATAAAACCGATATCGTTACCAACAAAGTCGTGAAGCATGAAGCGTTGACATTTGATGATGTTTTACTTTTACCGGGATATGCGGATTTCAAGCGGGCAGACGTTGACCTGACAACGGTATTGCATAAGGATATTGTTTTAAAATTACCAATCATTTCCTCACCCATGGATACTGTGACGGAAACAAAGATGGCAATTTGTATGGCTCAAGCTGGGTGTTTGGGGATTCTCCACCGCAACTTGACGGTTGCAAGTCAAGCTCAAATGGTAACGGAAATCAAAAAAATAAAAGGCACAGGTCGAAGCGCGAATGACAAAAAAGGCCATCTTTTGGTAGGAGCTGCAGTGGGAGCTGGAAGCGACCTTGAGGAGCGTGTGGCAGCACTTACGAAAGCCAAAGTTGACGTATTGGTTATTGACAGCGGTCATGGGTATACCAGTTTTGTTGCAGAGTCCGTAAAGCGAATTAAAAAGATAGTGTCTAGGCAGGTTGTGATGGCTGGAAACATCGCCACATTTGATGGCGCGTTAGCTCTAATCAAAGCCGGGGCTGACATATTGCGGGTGGGCATGGGACCCGGAAGTATTTGTACCACCAGGATTATAACCGGTATGGGGGTTCCACAACTTTCAGCTGTAGCTGCAGCTGTACGAGCTACCGAGAATACAAGTGTTACTGTCGTTGCGGATGGAGGTATCAAACAAATCGGCGACATGGCCAAAGCTCTGGCATTTGGTGCACAGGCGGTGATGTTGGGGAGTCTTTTAGCCAGATTTAACGAGTCTCCGGGGGAAATTGTTGAAATGAAAGGGAAAAAATTTAAATCGTACCGGGGGATGGGATCAATTGCGGCGATGAAAAAGGGTGGAGCTGAACGCTATGGACAATCAAAAGATACTCAAGAGAAAAAGCTGATAGCCGAAGGAGTTGAAGGGTTGGTTGAGTATCAAGGAGCAGCTGGTGAATATCTGAATCAAGTGTCGGGAAGTCTCCGGTCGTCATTTTACTATATCGGTGCGCGAAATATTCCTGAATTTTTTACCAAGTCCCGGGTCATCAAAATATCCCAGGCCGGCCTTTATGAGAGCCATCCGCACTCGATCGTGATGACTGACGCAGGTGGAAATTATAATACAAAATGACTAAACCAAGTCATCCCGCACTTGATGCGGGATCTTTTTAAATTGATTCCTCCGTCAGTGACGGAGGGGAATGTCAGAATTCTATGATTCTAGTTATCGATTTTGGTTCACAGACTGCACATTTGATCGGCCGGAGACTGAGACAATTAGGAGTAAATGTGCAATATTGTTATCCTGAGGATACGCTCAGTTCAGTCAAGAAACTAAATCCAAAAGGTATCATCCTTTCCGGCGGGCCAGCTTCGGTCTATGAGAAAAAGGCGCCTACCTTGTCACTAAATATCTTTGCTTTAGGTATTCCGATATTAGGTATTTGTTATGGACAGCAACTACTGGCTCATCTTTTGGGAGGCAGCGTGAAACCTGGAAGTGTCAAAGAATATGGACCAGCGATGCTTGAAATTGATGTGTCTTCAAAATTATTTACCGGTATCACTGACAATCATTTTCGTGTCTGGATGAGTCATGGAGACGAAGTTGTAACACCTCCACCAGGGTTTTCAGTGGTAGCAACCACCAAAAGCATCAAAGTCGCCATGATGCAGGATGAGGTGCGGCGTATTTACTGTGTTCAATTTCATCCTGAAGTGAAACATACTGCCAAAGGCATATTGATTCTACGTAATTTCGCAAAAATCATTTGCGATGAACAACTTCAGCCACTTATTATTTCGCCTCATACTCTTATTGAAAATATCAAAAAAATAGTAGGTAACCAAAAAGTCATCTGTGCCGTTTCAGGTGGAGTTGATTCCACAGTTGCGGCGTTTTTAATCGGCAAGGCAATTGGTAAAAACTTGATACCCGTGTATGTCGAGAGTGGTCTCATGAGACCTGGTACTCTTGAACGAGTTCGCACTATTTTTACAAAACTGATAAATGCACATCTAGTGGTTGTCAATGCGCGAAAACGTTTTTTGCAAGCCTTAGATAACATTTCCGATCCGGAAATAAAACGCAAGACTATTGGCAAGCTGTATGTAGATATTTTTCAAGAAGAAGCTCGGAAGATACCTGACGCGACATTTTTGGGACAAGGTACGATTTATTCTGACGTGATTGAATCAAAAGGGAGCAAACATGCGTCGCATATCAAGTCACATCATAATGTGGGCGGACTACCTAAAAATTTGCAATTAGTTCTTCTTGAACCTTTACGAAATTTTTATAAAGATGAAGTACGTTTGATTGGTAAAAAAGCCGGACTTCCTAGAGAGATAGTGGATCAGGAACCATTTCCCGGTCCGGGCTACGCAGTCCGAATTCGTGGCGAGGTGACGGTCAAACGCCTTGAACAGGTCAAAATCGCTGACACGATCGTCGTTGACGAACTAAAAAAAGCAGGAATTTATGCACGAATGTTTCAATGTTTTGCGGTCATGTCTGGCGCTTATTCGACAGCAGTGAAAGGCGATGGACGAGTATTTGCAGAGGTAGTCGCGGTACGCGCGTATGAATCAAAAGACATTATGACAAGTCAATGGGCCAATATTCCTTATCACGTGTTACAACAAATTTCATCTCGAATTGTCAATGAAGTTCCCGATGTATCTCGGGTGGTTTATGATATCACCACCAAACCCCCGGCTACGATGGAGTGGGAGTGAGGAAAGTGATATAATCGGAACCTTATTTCTAGAATATGATGCACGAATTACTTAGTCAATTAAACCAAATTGAAGGTCAACCCAAAAAACCTGATGACCCTTGTCCGAATAATATTCTATTTTCACCGTGTGGGTATAAAAAATTTACTTTTAGAACTGGAGGAGGCGGTTCCGGACCAAGCAGCGTAACTGTATTGGCTGCAGAAAATGCAGAACAGTTGCAGCAATTATATAAGGAAGTTTTAATAGAAAAAGCAAGAGGTACAGAAATCGGGTTTGGTTACCCTTCAACTTATGGCAAGGGTGCAATAAGATATGGAGCTACATCACACCCTGAAGAGGCAGTCATAAACAGAATCGTGAGTCGCCTTTCACAAGTACGCGGCGGTTTAGGTCAATTGATTTCACCGGTACGTGATTTAGGTGAATTATCTGCCATAGAATAAGAAATACCCCACCCTCTAGTTGGACTAGCCGGGCGCCTAATCTTTAATTCATAAATTCAATTCACTTTGTTGAACTGCCTGACTATTTTATTTATACTGTTCGTACGATGAAAATTTCGACACTTAATCGAAAATACAAAAATATGTGGGTGCTTGCAGAAGTGCTTAAGGAAGATACTGCCGGCCCGATAGACGTAAAACCACTGGTTGTAAGTCATGATCGTGATGAAGTTTACAAAGGTATCGGCAAAGTTCCCAAGGGAAAAGTGGTGGCTACACTTTATACGGGTAAAGTTACCGGTCCGTTCCTCTTTTTCATATGTCATCGATGAAATTTTCTCCGGGAAACCCAATTCTCATAGCAAACGTAAAACTTAAAACATCTAAAACTGTAGTTGCAAAACTTGCTATAGATACAGGTGCGAGTTTAGTCATGTTGCCTCAATGGTTGACATATGAGTTGGGAATTAAGATTGATCCGGCAAAGTATCTTCAGACTTCGACAGCATCCAGTATCATCAAGGTCCCTCAAGTGGTAATCCCGGAAATTATCTGGTTGGAAAAGTCTGTAAAAAGGGTAACTGCAATCGTAAAAGATCTGCCATCGGAAACAGGGGTTGACGGACTTTTAGGACTATCGTTTCTCAAACACTTTCGACTTGACATTGATTTTCGTAAAGGCATACTGACATTGACCTGACCAATGCTACTTGCATCCGCAAAATATTTTTTGTACTATCTATGTGTATGATCTGATAACCACCCTCACTTCGATTTGAAAAACCTTCTGCCCAAGTATTAATTATTCACTTTAATAAAGGAGTAACCCATGAAAAATTTAAAACAAACAGATCCGCAAATTCACAAGCTTATCGATCAGGAAACTGTACGGCAAAAAGATGTGCTGGAAATGATCCCTTCGGAAAATTACGCTTCATCATCAGTCCGGGAAGCGGTAGGATCAGTCTTAACCAATAAATATTCAGAAGGATATTCTAATCACCGCTATTATCAGGGTAATCAGTTTATCGATCGGATTGAGTCACTTGCAGTTGAGAGGTGTCAGAAATTATTCGGCGTCCCGCATGCCAACGTCCAACCCTATTCAGGTTCACCTGCAAATACGGCCGTTTATTTTGCCCTGCTTAGACCCGGGGACAAAATCATGGGGTTGAAACTTTCCGGTGGCGGACATTTGACTCACGGTCATCCCGAAGTTACTTTTTCCGGAAAATATTTCAAATCTGTTCAATTTAATGTCGAACCGGACGGTTGGATTGATATGGAAAAAGTCGCGGACCTTGCCAAAAAAGAAAAACCTCAAATATTAACCATCGGTACTACAGCTTATCCCAGATTTTTGGATTGGAAAAAATTTCGGCAAATTGCAGACAGTATAGGTGCGTTAATGCTTGCAGACATTGCACACGTTGCAGGTTTAGTCGTCGGAGGAGTGTATACAAGCCCGGTAGCTCACGCAGACGTTGTAATGTTTACAACGCACAAAACGATTCGTGGTCCACGCGGAGCAGTGCTGATGGTGACTGACAGAGGTTTGAAACGTGATCCGGATATGGGAAAAAAGATTGATAAAGCTGTTTTCCCGGGGCTTTCAGGCGGACCGCATGACAATGTCACCGCAGCTATGGCAGTTTGTTTCAAGGAAGCAGCGACAGCAAATTTTAAAAAATATTCGAAACAAATTGTGACAAACGCAAAAGTTCTTGCAAATGAACTTAAAAAAAGCGGTTGGACACTGACGACAGGCGGGACTGACAGTCATCTTTTAGTTATTGATCTTAGGCCGCAGCAAGTTATCGGCAATATTGTGGCAGAAGCGCTGGAAGTAGCCAATATCGTAGTCAATTATAATACTGTACCCCACGATACCAATCCGCCGATGTATCCATCAGGGGTACGGCTGGGTACACCTATTGTTACGACCCGGGGAATGAAGGCGAGTGAAATGAAAAAAATTGCCGGGTGGATAACTCAAGTAATTCGTGAAGTGGCGCACTACCGGTTGCCCTTGGAAAAAGAGGCACGGGGGAAGTTTGTCAGAAGCGTCAAATCACAGTTGTGGAAAAACAAAAAACTGCTGAAAATCGGAAAAGAAGTCAAAACACTCACCCGCAGGTTTCCAGTCCCATAAGTATGGTTGCAATGGCTGAATCTTTAAGCGGTCTCCGGGGTTTAGCTCTCAGACACGAATAGAATTTCAAACCACTCAAAAATACATTCTGTTTTCAAAATGCTGTTCGTGCGGCTGTTATAATATTCAATATTGAGCGGTTTGCTAAAAATAGCTCAACTCCTTTTCCGCGGGTTGTCCAGGTAGATTTTGGAGATGACGCACACGCTTATTTAGTTCATAAAGGTGTTGTGTATAGCCGCGGTGTGACTGATTTAACCGGTGAATATCCTGATTTTGACAGCGTTTCGCTTTATCAGCAACCCCATCAAGACCGGACATTGGATGTACTTCATTGGACCTTGGAAGCTGTAGATAGCGGTATAGATGACAAAGGATTTGCTCATGCAGTAACTGATTTATTTGATCAGAACGACAGTTTACATACAGAATTAAAACTCTTGCTTTGTCAGGCAATTATGGAAGTCGGTGGATTTGAATCGGAAAGTTAAATTTATTGGTCTTTATCAAAGCGTAAAATAATGAATATTACTGAAAACAATAGAAAAATTGAGATTAATCGAATCTTAAGGCAAGTAGGTCAATTAAGTCTTTCAATCGGTCCGCAATACAAACTTTGGTGGTGGGAAGATGACGGCGAATTCAGTATGTTTTATGACACGCTGGATTTTATGCGAAGAGGTGGATCCGGAAGCATCTTGGTTAAAGAATTTGTCAAGCGTGTTGGAAGTGGGAAAATCGTTCGCGGACCGTTAAAAGTTGCATCCACTGACCGAATGGTGGCTGTAATTTTTAATAGCTCACAAAGAGATGCGGTGGTTATTCAGCCGGAGCAAATTGCTGCCGGGGTAAATATTTACTGTCTGAATCTGCTTCAGCGAAGTGGTATTAATATTGAGCAAATTCGTGTAAATGATTCACGGTTCCTGCCGGAAAGTGATTATTTCTTGCCGCTGAGTTTTACAGGCAAGACAAGGTAACTCGAAGTATTTAGAGTTCAAGACATGTAATAGTTCAGACTTCCGATACTAGAATTATTGTTCGAGGCTGAAAGCCGAGAACTTAACCATTTAAGAACTTCTCGCATACGCTCGAAGAATAAGATCTCTATCGGAATTCTGAATAATTACTAAGACATGCGTGAACTTGATTTTACCCGGTTAATTAGTTAAAATGTAGCCTATATAATTTTCTAAAATAATATGACACCCGATCAATTTTCACTAAAAGGCAGAGGACCTTGCTATTACCGGAATTTTGATGCTGCAGGCGCGGGAATTACTACTGCATTTACTAACGCCATCATACTTGAAAAAGTGTCGGAGTCCGGGTCAAAAGTGTTTGATGAGACAGATTTCGTAACAAAAATATGGAGTGATCATAAGTATATTCCTGATAGTGGGCTTACTTTAATTGTTATAAAACGCCCCAAGGCTAAAATACCGTATTCAGACAAAATTAAATTACAACCAAAAGACGAAGCAATACTATTAACGACAAATGAAGAGACTATGGATGAGTGGAAGAAAATGATTGATAAGGCCAAAAGATCATTTGGTATTCCGACACAACCGTAATTTTTCGGTGTAAAATTTCAAGTGAAATAAAAATTTAAAAGCATGACAACTTTACGGGAAATTGAAAGTAGCGGAGCATTGGTTGCGCAGACAGATTTGCAGGTAAATCAAGCTGGTGCAGAAACGTGGTCAATTTATGCATCACCGCCTACACTGTTAAATCCAGGCGATACAGTGGTTTTTACAGGTGCAAGGAACCCATTTGGTGCGCTAAACTTCGTTCATATTAAACGTGTTGGTAGAAGTAGATTACGAAGTGAAATGTGGATTAATCAAGGCAGCGATTTTTTCGCATAGAAATTACCTTTTTTTAGTAAAATCACCTCGCTTGTAAGAAAAGTTAATATTTGTTAGAATACTCATTAATTACTCACACTCATAGTATGTATCTCTTCCCTTAGAAAGGGCATAATGAGTGGAGGTTTAAAGAGATACGCCAAATTTATTGCCGGCGTATTGCCGGTTTTTTTATGGAACAAGTATCACTCAAAGCTCTACTTGAAGCCGGATGTCATTTCGGACACAAGGCTGACCGCTGGCATCCCAAGGCGCATACGTTTATTTATCAGAAGCGCGAAGGGATCCATATTATTGACCTGGCAAAAACAAAATCCGGACTTGAAGCGGCAGCCGGGTTTATCAAAAATGAAGCAGCTGCGGGTCGCACAGTCCTTTTTATCGGTACCAAACGGCAAGCTTCAGCCATACTCAAAGAAGAAGCGGAGAAGGCAGGCGCAGCCTATATGAACAAGCGGTGGGTAGGCGGATTCCTGACTAATTGGGAGACGGTTCACAAAAATTTGGAAAAGATCCGCAGGCTAAAAGATGAAGAACGCAATGATTTATGGAAAAAATATCCCAAACACGAACGCGTCAAACTCGGGCGTTATGTGCGTAAACTCGAGCAATTTTACGGAGGAGTGCTTGCTTTAAATGAGTTACCCAGCAGTATTTTTGTGGTAGATATCAAACGTGAAGAAGTGGCCGTCAATGAAGCTGTCAAAATGGGTATTCCTATTGTTGCAGTTGTTGATACCAATACTGATCCAACTCCTGTAAACTGGCAGATTCCGGCAAATGATGACGCAGTCGGTTCTATCAAATTTATTGTGACTTATATCGGACAAGCGTACCATGAAGGAAAAGATCAATTTGACAAAGAACAGGCATCAGAAGCGGCAAAAGTAAAAGCATCCGCGTCAGTCGCAGAAAAAGTAACTGAGGTAAACCAAGAAAAGCCGAAAGCGGAAATGACCGAAAAAGTCGCAGAAAAGAAACAAGCAGAAATAAAATTAGCAGCCAAACCCGTTGAAACAAAACCTGAATTGAAACTTAAGAAACGGGGTAGACCCAAGAAAGTAAAATAATGGATCTAACCAAACTCAAACAACTTCGATCTATTACTGGTGCAGGTATAGCTGATTGTAGGGAGGCACTAGATCATAGCGGCGGCGATATCACAAAAGCTGAAAATTATCTCAAAGAGAAGGGAATTGAAAAAGCCGTAAAAAAAAGCGACCGGGAGACCGGAGCAGGTTTAGTGGAATCCTACGTACACGGGGGTGGAAAAATCGGAGTACTCATTGAAATTAATTGCGAGACGGATTTTGTGGGCCGCACTGACGATTTCAAAACGTTGGCACATGAACTGGCCATGCAAGTCTCCGCTATGAATCCCAAAGACACTTCCGATCTCATGAAGCAAGCTTATATCAGAGACCCTCAAATAACAATTGAAGCTTTGATAAAATCAGCAATTGCCAAACTCGGAGAGAATATTACAGTCAACAGATTTTCCCGGATTGCATTAGGAGAGTAGACAAGCGATAATTATTACAGATGGATGATCAATATACCAGTCAGGTTCGGCAGAAAATGCTCAAATGCCTTGAAGTGACAAAAGTTGACCTGGCAACTGTTCGTACTGGGAGAGCAACTCCTGCACTTGTTGATCACATTGAAATTAACGCATACGGCGGAAGTCAACGGTTAAAAGTTCGGGAACTGGCTACCATTACGACAAGTGATGCACAGACCATTCTCATTCACCCCTTTGATCCCTCGACAAAAGAAGAAATAGTCAAAGGTATCCTGGAAGCAAATGTGGGGTTAACTCCCATAGTTGAAGCAGAAGTGCTTAGATTGTCAATTCCTTCACTTTCGAAGGAAAGGAGACAGGAATACTTAAAGCTTGCCCGGGCAAAACTTGAGGCAGGCAAGGTCATGGTGCGTCAAGTCAGGCATGATGAAATGGCTGGTCTCAAGCGTGCTTTGGAAGCCAATGAAGTGACTGAAGATGACCGGAAACGCTACGAAAAACATATTCAGGAAATTACCGATGAGATGATTGCCGAACTGGAACATTTGGAGGAACTCAAAGAAAAAGAATTGCTGCAATTATAAAATAATTACCAATATTAGGACTTAGGCAGTCTTATATCGTTTTCCTTGTCATTCCCGCGCAGGCGGGAATCTATCGAAATTATTAAAATAGATTATCCGGTCAAGCCGGATAATGATAGAGTGCGTAAGTACAATTGGATATTGGTATAATTTTATGTTATTTACTCTACTTGTTTTTGGAATAGTTCTTTCAATCCTGGTTTTTGTCCATGAATTTGGACATTTTCTGGTCGCCAAAAAAATAGGTGTCCGGGTTGAGGAATTCGGTTTTGGATTGCCTCCCAAGTTGTGGGGGTTCAAACATGGTGAAACGGTCTATTCACTTAACTGGTTACCAATTGGTGGATTTGTCCGTCTGTCAGGTGAGGATGAAGCAGAGCAGGTAAAAGCAAAACTCGCGCCCATTGAACTTCAACGTTACTTTTTTGCGCGGAGTAAAAAAGAGCGGGCAGCTATTCTTTTAGCAGGCGTCACGATGAATTTCCTCCTTGCAGTTGCAATATTTTCCGTGGTGTTTACTTATGGTTTGGAAATTCCCGGCGGGGTCAAAGTCGCCGAAGTAGTTGTCAACTCTCCGGCACAAATAGCCGGACTGGAAAAGGATGATTTTATCGTGAGCATAGACGGAACTCAATTGGAGGATGTGGGAAGAATCAGCACTAAAATAAAGGAAAAATTAGGCAAAACAGTAACCGTTACGGTGCTTAGGGAGGGTAAAAAATTAGATATTAGCGTTATTCCCCGTGTTGACCCTCCGCCGGGAGAGGGAGCGATCGGTATCAAAATGGAGCAAATCGTCAAGGAACTTAAATATCCTTGGTACCAAGCGCCGTTTTATGGAGTATATTGGGGAGTCGTTTTTTCATGGGAAATGGCCACGCTACTTTTTGATTTGTTTTGGCGTTTGGTGACTTTTCGTTCTGTTCCTACCGATCAAATTGCGGGGCCCATTGGTATTGCCCAAACAGTAGGTGCTGCTGCCAGGTACGGGTTTTTGGAAGTGGCTAAAATAACAGGATTATTATCGCTCAATTTAGCGCTGGTAAATGTTTTACCGATACCGGCTTTGGATGGCGGACGTCTGCTTTTTGTAGTAATTGAGAAATTTATCGGTAAACGAGTTAAGCCGAAAGTTGAACAAATAGCTCATCAAGTAGGCATGACTTTTTTGCTGGCCTTGATTGCGCTGATTACTCTCAATGACATCCTGCGTAATTTTCGCAGCAAATGACGCGTCTTTAATTTCATCTATGAAATACTCAATTCTTTTTGGTAAAACATTGCGGGAAGCCGGCGGGTCAAAATTTATATCGCATCAGTTGCTGACTCGCGGAGGATTTATTGCAGAATCTTCTGCCGGCAGGTATTTTTTTCTACCTTTGGGGTGGAGGGTGCATGAAAAAATTAAAAAAATTATTAAAGAAGAGATGGATAGAATCGGTGCGCAGGAAATGATTAGCCCGGTTTTGCATCCCATTGAACTCTGGAAGGAAACCAACCGGACAACATCCGTGGGATTTGAACTTATGACGATCAAAGATGGCAGAGGTGCGGAATTTGCGCTGGGGGGGACTGCCGAGGAGATGTTTGTGGATGTCGTCAGGAAATTCCGTTTAAGTTATAAAGAATTGCCTTTTAATATTTACCAATTTTCGACAAAATTCAGAGATGAAATGCGTGCCCGAGGCGGGTTACTCAGGGTCCGCGAATTTGTGATGAAAGACGCATATTCTTTTGACCGAAATGAGACTGAATTTAAAAAAATATACGCAACTATGGCCCAAACTTATTCGAAAATTTTTAAGCGACTGGGGTTGGATACTTACAAAGTCGAAGCAGACAATGGTTATATCGGAGGTGAATATTGCCATGAATTCCAGGTGGAATCAGAGATTGGAGAAGGTCACTTTTTCATGACCGAAGATGGAAGTTATGTCGCACATGAAGACGTAGCGAAGTTTTCCCGTGACGACAAAAATTTGAGCGAAGCGTTACTGCCTTACAAGGAAGTTGCTGCGGTTCGTGGCACCACGATGGAAGATGGTGTCAAACTGCATAATTTACCTTTATGGCGGCAAATAAAAGATTTCATGGCGGTCGATGAAAAAGGCAGGATGATTTTGGCAGTGATTAGGGGAGATCTGGATGTCAATGAAATTAAGTTGGCACGTCTCGCAAAAGCCTACCAGTTACGCCATGCGACAGTTGAAGAAATTAGAAAACTGGGAAGTGAGCCAGGTTTTATTTCACCAGTAGGAATGAAGGGAAAATTGTTGGTTGTGGGAGATGTTTCACTGCGTACAATAATAAATGCATACGGGGGGGCAAATGCCCTGCATCGTGATGCTTTAAATATGAATATTGACCGGGATTATTCTCCGGACATTGAAGGCGATATCGCTATGGCACAAGATGGTTTTATTGCCGAAAACGGCAGGCCTTTAATCGAGAAACATGGAATTGAGGTTGGCAACATTTTTCAGTTGGGTTATCACTACACCAGTTTAATGAAAGATGCCACATTTATTGATGAGGACGGAAAGGCGAAACCTTTTTACATGGGTTGCTATGGCATAGGGATCGGTCGGACTCTGGCTGCAATTGTTGAAAAATATCATGATGACAAAGGGATCTTGTGGCCTAGTCAGGTTGCGCCGTTTCAGGCACACTTGATATCACTGCCGGGGGGTGAGATTCATGCAGACGAAGTTTATAATTATTTAATAAACAATGGCATTGAAGTTCTTTGGGATGATCGCGAAGTGACTGCCGGTGTCAAATTCGCGGACGCAGATCTCATCGGTATTCCGGTACGATTGGTAGTATCCAAAAAAACAGCAGGGTTAGTTGAAATAAAACGTCGCAGTGAAAGTGAAAATAAACGCCTTTCTCTTGAAGGATTATTAAAGGAAATATCATGAATATTTTTAACAATCCGGGATTGCATAAAGCAAGACTAATCGATTTGACAGATAAACTTTGGGCGTTTATTGTTCCTGCACAGGATGATTTGATAATTGATAATATGCGACCGGAACTGCGAAGCCAAATAGCTGTCGTACCGGATCCCAGTGATCCAATTACCAGAAAAATAAGGTCTTGGGGGACTTTAAGTGAGCTTCTTGATCGGCCTAATTCTGATTTTTTGAAGCAACACATCGAACTGGACTTAGCGTTTGGTGGGTTTTCTGGTCCCAAATGTTGTATCCGCCTGGTAATTGATTTTAATAAAACAAACCGATCCTGGGAACTGTTAGTTTCCCATATGTTATTACCTGGAACGATTGTTGCCGGTCAAAGAATTATGCTGGCTGCGTTGACAGACGAGCATGAAGTCGATGACTCTGAAGCGCTTGTAGAAAGGTTACAGGATGAAAAGTGTGACGGATGCATCCTTATTCCCCAACGAGTCGACCCGCTTCTATCGATACCAACTTCAACTGACACAATGAGGCATACTCCAATATTGGATGTTGATAAAAACGGTATTGTGAATCTATTCCTTCCTTACACCGCTCAATCATTTGATCTGCATTTTTACATAAGAATTATTAAATAACATTTATACCCGTCTTACGCTGGTTTGCAACCTGAAAGGTTGCTAAAGCAGCTTAGAGGGGTATATGGCCGGAACAATTTCAAGTATGTAGGCTATATCATGTTTACTATTGTTACTCATTACTCGCCTGATCTTGATGCTATCGCCTCAGTTTGGCTGATCAAAAAGTTCTTACCAAATTGGCAGGATGCGCAAATTCGTTTTGCACCGGCAGGAAAAACTTTTGAGGGACAAATTGTCGACAGTGACCCGACATTTCTTCATGTAGACACCGGTATGGGATTTTTGGATCATCACCATACAAGTGAATATATTTGTGCTGCGAAAAAAGTGTACGAATTCATTATAAATGAGATAAATAAGGGTAACCAAAAAAATATGCAAATGTGGGAGGACGAATCACTCTTGCGTATGTGTGACGTAATTACTTTCTATGACCATTTTGGGGAAGCAAGACTGCCGGACGCTGCTGCTGATTATCATGTGTTTGATGTTGTTTCTATCATCAACGGGCTCAAAAGTTTGTATCCCGACGACGATCATAAAATTATGGATACCGGCTTTATTCTGCTTGATTCTATCTACAAGCAGATGCAGGAAAAAGCTTGGGCCGAAAAGATTTTGGAAAGTGACGCGAAATATTTCGAAACCAAATGGGGTCAAGGTATGGGAGTGGTCACAATCAATGACGAAGTATTGGAAGTAGCCCAAAAAAAAGGCGTGATCGTCGTAGTTCGCAAAGATCCCCACAAGAACTACGTGCGTATCAAAGGGGCGCCGGGAACCGCAGTTGACTTTAGTGATGCTTTTGAGAAGCTCAAAGAAAAGGATCATGATGCCACCTGGTTCCTACATGCCAGTAAAAAAATCCTTTTGAACGGCACTACCAAAAATCCCGACATGCGGCCGACAAAATTAAGCCTTGAAGAAATAATTGAAGTTTTAAAAAAATAAATCAAAAAAATTCAGTCTTTCTGTTAAAAGCGGACAGGTAGCCCAAATGCCAAAAAAGGAGGGCAATATGAAAATAGAAGTCGTCAAAATTATCAACCCCGAAGCTAAAAATCTGATTTTTGGTCAATCACATTTTATTAAAACAGTTGAGGATTTGCACGAAGCATTAGTGGGCAGCGTGCCGGGGATCGAATTCGGACTTGCTTTTTGTGAAGCATCAGGGCCGAGATTGATAAGAACCAGCGGGACGAGTAAGGATTTGATTGATTTGGCGGTCAAGAATGCCAAAGCCATCGCCTGCGGCCATACGTTTTTTATTTTTCTGGAAAACGTATTTCCGATCAACGTTTTAAATGCAGTCAAAATGGTACCGGAAGTCGTTCGTATTTTTGTAGCATCTGCCAATCCGGTAGAAGTAATAATTGCCAGGACAGCCCAGGGTGGGGGTGTGTTGGGAGTAGTTGACGGCGGATCACCAACGACTGTGGAAACAGATGCAGAAGTTCTACACAGGAAAAAGTTGTTAAGGAAATTTGGATATAAACTGTAATAATGCCTAAATAACCCAATAATCCAATTTCACAAATGTGCGCAAGGTATCTTCGTGGTATAATACCGGTGTTAGGTGCGGAGTATGTAACACTATCTACTCTCGGAAGAGAAGTGCCACATGCACATCTCAGGATAGTCCCGCAATATAAAAAATAGTTGTAATCTTCATCCCGTTTTAGTCTGGATGATAGAAGGAGGTGCTGCATGACTCATGATTGTCGTCAAAGCTCAACCTGGAGATACATCAGATTCGCTAATCCGTAAATTTTCTAAAAAAGTTCTGGCTGAAGGGATTTTGCAAGACCTGAAAAAGCGGGAATTTTATCAAAAACCCGCAGAAGTTCGCAAAGAAAAAGCCAAACTCCTGAAACGAAGAAGGTTTACGAGAAGAAGTTATTAAATAGCGTATATAGCCTACATACTTGAATTTGTTCCGGCCATATACCCCTCTAAGCTGCTATTGCAACCTTTCAGGTTGCAAACCAGCGTAAGACGGGTATAGGAAATAGTGTTTAGAAATAAAGGAATTAGTATTTATTTTAAACACTGATTTCTATTTCCTAAACGCTTTTTTTATGTTACTTAATTCACTGATAAATGACTTGAACACGGCGATGAAAGCGCATGATAAAGTTCGGGTGGAAACTCTGAGGTATTTGGTAGCTGCGGTCAAAAAGTACGATATAGATACCTATTCACCCGCAAATCCCGGAAAATTGACGGATGACGAAGTACTAAAGATAATCCGTAAACAAGTCAAAACTCATGAAGAATCAATAGCCGCGTTTGAAAAAGGCGCACGGCCTGACCTGGTAGAAAAAGAAAAAGCACAACTAGCCATTCTTAAAACATATGTCCCTGCCGAGCTTTCAGATCAGGAAATTCGCGCCTTGCTAACTTCAATTAAATCCAGAGGAATTGTTAATTTTGGACCTTTGATGGGTGCAATGATGAAAGAGGTGGCAGGAAGAGCCGGCGGTGACCGAGTGGCGAAAATTGTCAATGAAGTTTTGCAAAAATAAGCTTCTCAGATATATGGTGACAGTACTTATCTACACTGAGTCAAGATTCCCAGCGGACCGCAAAAAAATCCGGGAATTTGTGGAAACGTACCTTTCAAAAAGAATTAAGGGTGATGTGGAGATTGGCGTGAGTATTGTAGGTGACCGGAAAATGAAATATCTAAATACGACTTACCGCCAAATTCCTGAAACAACAGATGTTTTATCTTTTCCTTTGGATGATGCCAGCGCTTCTTCAAGAGAGGATGTCAAAGTTGGTTTTTCCCCAGACCGGTCTTCGCCGGATAAAATATTACGTTTAGGGGACGTCGTTGTTTCTTACCCCCAGACAGTTATGGAAGCAGCCCAGGGAAATAAAATGGTTGACCAGCAGTTAACTGATCTCATAGCTCATGGATTGGATCATCTGATGGGAATACATCATGAGTGAAATAGCGTATAAACGCTAACTCCTGTATTCCTAAACGCTTATTTAATATGGTTTTCTATCGAACTTACCGGCCCAAAAATCTTGCAGAACTGGATAACCTACCCGTTGCGGAGCAAATCCGCAAATATTTGACTCATGGAAGTATTCCGCACGCGTTTTTGTTGACCGGGCCAAAAGGCACGGGTAAAACTTCAACAGCGCGCATCATAGCCAAATGTATAAATTGCAGTGAAGTTGCCAGTCTTACTGATGCATGCGGTAAATGTGACATATGCCTAAGTATTGCCCGGGGTGAGAACTTGGATGTGCTGGAAATTGATGCAGCTTCCAACCGGGGAATAGATGAAATACGGGATTTGAGAGAAAAAATCAAATTGAGCCCCGCAAATCTCAAACGGAAAGTCTATATTATCGATGAGGTGCATATGTTGACGAATGAGGCCTTCAATGCCCTTCTCAAAACTCTTGAAGAGCCTCCGGCGCATGTAGTTTTTATATTAGCAACCACGGAGTTGCACAAAGTTCCCGATACGATAGTTTCAAGGTGTGTCCGTGTGCATTTTCAAAAAGCAGCAGCCGCAGATTTGATTCGGTCTCTTGCCCGGATCGTAGCGGGAGAAAAACTGGCGGTTAAGGAAGATATTCTTGCAGAAATAGCCGGTGCAGCTGACGGGTCTTTCCGTGACGGAGCGAAATTATTGGAAGAACTTATTCAGGATCCAGGGCCATTGACTCTGGAAAGTGTCAGGTCAAAAGCAGGTTTTGCCAAGGACGGGGACGTGTCAGCATTTGTGGAAAACTTACGGCAGAAATCAGTGGTCAAATTGCTTGAAACGACGCAAAACCTCAATCTTCAGGGACTCCAAATACGCCAATTTTTCCTGCAAGTGATGCAACTTTTGGAGCAGGAACTGACAGCCTCATTTTCAAAAACTTCAGTCTGGGATAAAAAGGAATTATTACGCGCAATTCATTTGTTTTCCGAAAGTTTTTCCCAACTTAAATATGCGGTAATTCCGGTGCTGCCATTCGAGGTAGCGGTGGTACTTTATTGTGAGGGTGGGGAACCCGAACCGTCAGTCAGGATTACGAGTGTAACTGCTTCAACCCCGCATAAGGCTGCTGTAACAGATGCCAGCGCCGCACCAATCGCGAACAAATGGGCACAAATTTTGGACGTGCTCAAACCTTATAATCATTCGATAGCCGGTGTACTTCGTTCGTGCAGGCCGGTCTCAATTGTGGAGGGATGTTTGATTGTGGAGGCAGATTATAAATTCCATGCCGATCGTTTGAATGACCCAAAAGTACATGATATGCTTGCAAAAACTATCAAAGATGTGGTAGGCTTCGATGTTAAAATTGAAACAACTGTAAAAAAAAGATAAAAAAAAGGAGGTTATTCTATGCAGAATCCACTTAAAATGTTGGGAGATCTCAACAAAATGCGCCAGCAGGCGACACAAATTCAGGCAGATCTGGAAAAACAGGAATATACGGTAGAGAAGGGTAGAATCAAGATTGTCATCACGGGAAACCAACGCATTGTCGCAGCGATGATTGATGGACAAAATGTGGCTGAATTGGTCGAAATTCTTAATGATTCGATTCGTCAGTCTCAACAAGCCGCCGCTGCAAAGCTTGCTGAAGTTTCAAAACAAATGGGATTGGGACAGTAAATTTGGTATTATTCATGC
>CAYHKY010000013.1:0-24949 GCA_964357355.1 uncultured Gammaproteobacteria bacterium
CGGTGGTATAGTGTTAGCCGGAGTAATACTTTCTCATAATATAATTGCTTTAGTCACCGCGGGATTTCTAGTTTTGTGGTTATTAATAGATACTTTAATTGCAGTTATTCAGCCAACAACACTAAATAATCTAAAAAAAAGTATTTGTATTTTAGGTATAGGCTTGGGGTTAAGCGCTTTTTTTTGGTTGCCGGCGTTAGTTGAAGCTCCGCTTACCAAGTCACAACACCTAATTGAAGGCAGCAACAACTACCGCGACCATTTCGTGTATATTGACCAACTCTGGAATTCACCTTGGGGATTTGCCGGATCAGCCCCCGGAAGACTTGATGGAATTTCCTTTATGGTTGGTAAAGTTCATTTTCTTCTGGGTTTATTAAGCATAACTATAATTGTGATGCAAGCTTTGCGTCGTAGGGATGTTTTAATAAAAATACAAAGTGCAAAATTGATTATTACATTCATCGGATTATTAAGTGCTGTATATATGATATTGCCTGTCTCACTACCGGTATGGGAATTTCTCACGCCACTTGCATATGTACAATATCCGTGGCGGTTTCTGGTATTTATCTCTTTTTGGCTGTCTGTTTTGGGAGGAGGGGTAGTGTTGTTGTTTGATCATCAGGACAAAAAAACTTTCTGGATAATCATAGTCTTCGTAATCACTATCGTTGGATTTAATCAAAAATACTTCCGGCCTCAGTTCATAACCCAAGGCAAAGATACGGATTATACAAGCATAGAGGCTACTAACTGGAAAATATCCAAGATATCGGATGAATATCTGCCTCGTGAATTTCCGATTCCAAATAAGATTGATGAGATTGCACTAAGTAAATTTATCCCCATGGGTGATATAATCGCTCTGTCAAGTGAAGTAAAAACAAACAGGATCAAACTAAACGTCTCTGCTCAAAATCGGGCAGAGATTGTATTTAATATAGCAAATTTTCCAGGTTGGCAGGCAGTTGTGGATACGGAAAAAGTTGTGTCACTTCAAAGGGAGAGAAGTTTGGTAGTTCCTGTTGAGAAAGGAACTCATGTAGTAAGTTTGAGTTTTACAAATACCTGGATTAGGAACTTGGGAAACATAATTTCGTTAATAGGAATTTTGAGCATATTGATACTATGTCAGGTTAAACAAAAGAATCTGGATCATGGTTTAGATTTCATTAAGTATGAAAAAAACTAAGAAAATTCTAATTACGGGATCGGCCGGATTGATAGGAAGCGAAGCTGTGAAGTTTTTTTGCGAGCGGGATTTTGAGGTTTTGGGAATTGATAATGATATGCGGCAGTATTTTTTTGGGAAAGAGGCAAGTACGAAGTGGAATAAAAATTTGTTAATTAGTAGTTATAAAAACTACCAGCATTATAACGTAGATATTCGCCAAGAAAAAAGTTTGGCTGAGATTTTCCAAAAGAACAATTTTGATCTCATTATTCATACAGCAGCACAACCGTCACATGATTGGGCAGCAAAGGAACCTTTAGTTGATTTTACGGTAAATGCGCTTGCAACACTTCTTTTACTTGAACAAACCAGAAGATATTCTCCCAATGCAGTATTTATATTTACTTCGACCAACAAAGTTTATGGTGACACTCCAAATATACTGCCGCTTGTTGAGCTCGCAACGAGGTGGGAATTACCAAAAAGTCATAAATATTACAACGGTATCAATGAATCCATGTCGATAGACTCAAGTAAACACAGTGTTTTTGGGGTATCAAAATTAGCTGCTGATGTAATGGTTCAGGAATACGGTAAGTATTTTGGCATGAAAACAGCAATTTTTAGAGGCGGTTGCCTGACTGGCCCGGCTCATTCCGGAACCAAGCTGCATGGGTTTTTGGCATATTTAATCCGGTGTATCGCCAGAGGCGAGCTTTATACGATATTTGGTTATAAAGGAAAACAAGTGCGGGACAATATTCACTCATTTGATCTTGTTAACGCTTTTTATCATGTCTATCAAAAACCCAGAATGGGTGAAGTTTACAATATGGGTGGTAGCAGGCATTCGAATATTTCCATTCTTGAAGCAATCGGAAAAGTTGAAAAAATATTAGATAGAAAAGCCAAAATTAAGTATTTAGACCAATCCCGTTCCGGAGATCATATTTGGTATGTATCGGACGTGTCGAAATTTCAGGCACATTATCCGGATTGGAAATACAGCTATGATGGTGATCAAATCATTGAAGACATTTGTAAGCACGGACATTTAGACTGAGAAAATTTCTGAATTATGAAATACAAGCATGTATTGATCACCGGCGGAGCCGGATTTATAGGAAGTCATTTGACAGATCACTTAATTGAGAATGGTTATAAAGTTAGGATACTCGATAATCTCAACCCGCAAATTCATCCCAGTGGTAAGCCTCCCGTATATCTAAATAAAAAAGCTGAATTTATCAAAGGCAATGTAATCAACAGAGATGACTTGGTAAAAGCGTTAGAAAAAATTGACGTGGTATTTCACTTGGCTGCAGCAGTAGGAGTTGGGCAAAGTATGTATCAGATAGAACATTACGTACGGGACAATTGTTTGGGTACCGCAATATTACTTGATATTTTGGCAAATGAAAGACATACAGTAAAAAAAATGCTCGTGGCAGCAAGTATGAGTTCATTTGGCGAAGGAATGTATAATTGTCCGAAGTGCGGGTCAGTTCAACAACCTGATTTAAGAAATGGTGCAGATTTTAAAAAAGGTATTTGGGAGCCTTTATGTTTATTGTGTAAAATGCAGTTGACTCCAATTCCGACGGATGAAACAGCGCGACTCCAAAGTCCATCGGTATATGCAATTACGAAAAGAACACAGGAAGAACTCTTGATTTCCATAGGTAAGGCATACCGGATTCCTGCCGTCAGTTTGCGATTTTTTAATGCTTTCGGATCCCGTCAGTCACTATCCAATCCATATAATGGAGTCGCCGCAATATTTTTGAGCCGGGTTAAAAACGGAAAAAATCCCATTCTCAATGAAGACGGATTGCAGACAAGGGATTTTGTGCATATCAAAGATCTTGTAAAAGTATGCCAACTCACTATGGAGTCTGATAGCGCGAACAATGAAATATTTAATGTAGGTTCCGGAAAACCAACAACAATACGGGAAGTCGCCAAGACAGTTCTGGATTTATGTAAAAGCAGAGAAAAATTGGAAATCACCGGTAAGTTCCGTACGTTTGATGTGAGGCATTGTTTTGCAGACGTAACCAAGCTTAAAAGACTGGTCGGATGGATGCCTTCCATATCTTTTAAACAGGGAATGAATGACGTATTTGAGTGGTCGAAAAATGAAACTGCAACTGACAAGGTAGATGACGCTATGAAAGAGCTCGAAACAAGAGGATTAAGATAAAACGCTTGCAGTAAAAATTTTTCCACATGTTCATAATATTTGAAGTATGAAAATCAGCTTTGTCATACCCTTCCACAACGAAGAAAAAAATGTCCTAGCTATGTTAGACCAAGTCGTTGATTATGCGCGAAAACAGAGTAAATATTGGAATTATGAAATCATTCCGGTAGATGATAGAAGCACCGACCAATCCAAAAAAGTTATCAGTAATTATGCTAAAACTCATAAGTGGATCAACCCGGTTTATCGGGTAAGTGATAGCGAACAAGCTGGAAATACTATGGGAACAGCTCTTCTTGAAGGATCACGGAAAGCTGTCGGAGATATAATTATATGGACGATGGGAGACCGGGCAGATGATCCTAATACTTACGGGAAAATCGTTGAAAAAATTCAATCAGGATATGAATTGGTGTTTGGGTCGAGATATATGCCGGGTGGAACTTGGGGTTCGCTTGATCCTACAAAAGCCTTTTTATCATCCAGAGGTACCGTACTAGCACGAATGTTCTTTAATATACCAGTTCATGATATAACCAATGCCTTTCGCGGATTTCGCAAATCACTTCTTTCTCATATTCAGCTTGATTCAACTGGTTTTGCAATTTCTCCAGAATTTGCAATCAAAGCGCATTTGCAGGGATTTAAATTAGGTGAAGTGCCCACTGTTTATTATTCAAGGGTAGAAGGTGTCTCAAATTTTAAACTCTGGCGCATGTCAGGGGAATACATAAAAATCTACTTGCAACTTTTTTTTTCGCTGTTATTCGGTACTAAATACAATTAAAACGTTTCATTTCTTCTTAAGGTAACGTTTATGAATGTTTACCGCAATTATAAGATTACTCTAATATTCATCGTTCTTTCAGGATTTACACTTTTGTTATTTAGAGACGCAATAACATCGTATTTTTTTCAAGATGACTGGTTTTCTTTCCTTATTAGTCGCGCTACTGATATAAAAGAATTTCTAAACTTTTTTGCCCCACGTACGGATGTCGTATATTACCGGCCACTGGGTATGCAAATCCCATTTTTCCTAATGAAATCATTATTTGGGGTAAATCCGCTACCATTTCGAATTGCTACTTTTGCATTTCATGTCCTAAATAGTTATTTGGTTTTTCGTTTCTTGTACATGTTTCTCAAAAATAAAGTGCTAGCGGAATTTGGAGCAGGATTGTATATGGTTTCGGCAGTTCATTTCATCCTTTTTTACTGGGCTGCAACTTTTGCATTCATCATAATTCCGACCTTTTATTTAGGGAGTATGATCGCTTACATTCAAAAAAAATCACGCCTCGGTTTTGTATTATTTTTCGCCGGTTTATTAACGAATGAATTAATCATTACTTTACCGATTATGTTGTTTTTATATGAATTATTAATTGTCCGAAAAATAAAATTATTAAACCTCACCCCATTTTTTATATTTGCAGCTGGTTATTCACTTTTCCGTTTCAATTTGACCAAATTTCCCACTTACGGAAATTACGCGTATAGTATTGATCCGCAACTCATTGGAGCAAATCTCCGCAACTACCTATTCGCAAGTTTTAATTTACCGGAAGAAATTGCGAACCAATTCGTTACATTTTGGCAACTAAACCCATTATTTGTACGAGAATTTGGCCGTTTTTTATTTCCAGGAACAATATTATTAGTGATGTTTATGACGCTTATCCTTTATAAATTAACGCGATTTTTCACGTTTAAAGATAAAGCCATAAAACCTGAGTCACTTTTTGCCTTAACCTGGTTCGTTGTAGGACTGTTTCCGGTTTTATTCTATGCACACCATTTCTTTCCTTATTATTTGCCTATTCCTCTTGTTGGAATATTGCTATTTTTTATCCTGGAACTGAAAATATTTTTCGTAACATTTTATAAAAACAAGTTTCTGCAAATTGGACTGCTTTCATGTTTTTTTGGAATCTGGTATTGGTCTTCTACTTCAACCGTCAATTTTAATAGAATGATTCATTGGGCTCCGAGGCGCGCTTTACTTTCCCAGGAACTTATAAAAAAAACCTTGCCTACATTGCAAGCTACTGCTTCCGGTGGCAAATTATTTGTTCAGATTCCCGGCGGAGGAGAAAATCTATTGGTTCTGGGCGACCAAAATGCGTTCAAAGTACTCTTTGAGGATGATCAGGTGATGACCGAGTACGAAAGTCGTTAGTCTCAAGAGCTATGTATCCTTCTCTGCGCTAGTCCTGATAGAATAGTAGTGCAAAACGTTAAACAATCAATGCCTGAACTAATAACTTCCAATCAAATCGATGAAATTAAGCGCCGTTCAATTTCGGGAGTTGTGGCACTTACTTCTCGTACGTTTATGTTACAAATTATCGCTCTTATTGCCACTTTTATCCTGACGGTATTACTTGACCCGGCAACTTTTGGTATTTTTTATGTGGTAACCGCAATTATTAACTTCCTTAATTATTTTTCAGATATTGGCCTTGCAGCTGCTCTAATACAAAAAAAAGACGAGCCTTCAAATGAAGATTTAGCTACTACATTCACCATTCAGCAACTTTTAGTTACCAGTGCTGTCTTAGTTGTATTATTTTTATCGGCAATGATTGCCAGGTTTTATAAATTGGACATAAATGGATTATTTTTATTACGCGCTCTAGCGTTAGCTTTTTTTCTCTCATCGCTAAAAACTATTCCTTCGGTATTACTTGAGCGGAAACTCGACTTTCAAAAATTGGTCGTGCCACAAATTGTTGAGACCTCAGTTTTTTATGTGACGGCAATAGTACTCGCATACAAGCATTTTGGTGTAGCCAGTTTTGCATGGGCTGCAATATTGAGAGGCATAAGCGGTACTGCCATGCTGTATCTTATAGCTCCTTGGCAGCCAATCCTGCACGTATCAATTAAAAGTGCAAAAAGATTATTGGCGTTCGGTATTCCTTACCAGGCTAATTCTTTTTTGGCCTTGGTCAAAGATGATTTACTTACGATTTATTTAGGCAGAATGTTACCATTTGCGGCGATTGGTTATATAGGTTGGTCCAAAAAATGGGCAGAAGTTGCGTTGCGGCTTATTATGGACAATATAATCAAAGTAACCTTCCCCACATATGCCCGTTTACAACGGGATGAGGCTTTGCTTTCTAAAGCGGCCGGTAAATCGATTCTATTTTTGGCAATTACGACTCTTCCGATCGCAATAGGAATGGTTTTTATGGTTGATCCGTTAGTCCATGTAGTACCAAAGTATTTGAAGTGGATGCCGGCGCTTTTTTCATTTTACCTATTTACATTTTCGGGAGTGTTAGCAGCTTTTTCAAGCCCACTTGTCAATTTGTTAAATGCCATGGGTAAAGTCCGGTACACTTTTTATTTAATGATAGTGTGGACAACGCTCACATGGATAATAGTGCCTTTTACGGTCAAATTATTTGGGTTTGACGGTGTGGCTATAGCTGCAATAGGCATCAGTATAACTTCATTCCTCCCGTACATTTTTTTGCGTCGGATATTACCTCTTGGAACATTAAAAATATTCATAAAGCCTTTGATTGCAACAGGATCGATGGCATCAGTATTACTGATGACATTTATAATATTGCCAGATCCAAAATGGCGGTTAAGCATAGGAATTCCTTTAGGCATTGGAGTCTATGGATTGATGGTGTACGGCTTGCTGAAGGATGAATTGATGCCATACGTTTCAATACTGCGAAAATCCGCCTAACTTCTTGGTTGATGCAACCCTCAAGTGCTATAGCCTACATACTTGAATTTGTTCCGGCCATATACCCCTCTAAGCTGCTTTAGCCACCTTTCAGGTTGTAAACCAGCGTAAGACGGGTATACAATGTGATTATGCCTATTTCTGCTGTCATAAATACGCGAAACGAGGAGAAGAATATCTTGCGCTGCCTTGAAAGTGTGTCTCCGTACGTAGATGAAATAGTTGTTGTCGATATGGAATCGAGTGATGAGACAGTGAAAATTGCCAGGCAAAAAACTTCCCGCATCTTCGAACATACTGATGTGGGATTTGTGGAGCCAGCCAGGAATTTCGCTATCACAAAAGCAACATACCCGTGGATTCTGCTTATTGATGCAGATGAAGTGCTACCAGATACCCTGGGAAAAAAACTAAAGGGATTCACGACGCAGACTGATTATACATATTATCGAATACCGAGAAGAAACCTCATATTTCGTAAATGGATGAGGCATAGTGGTTGGTGGCCAGATTATCAAATCCGGTTTTTCCAAAAAAACGCTGTTTCATGGAACAATGAAATCCACAGTTTGCCAGTGACTCAAGGAGCGGGAATGGATTTGCCTCAAATTGAAGATAATGCATTTATTCACTACCATTACGAGACAGTTGAACAATATTTGAACCGTCTAAATCGTTATACAACTCATGAAGCCGCTCAACTTGGAGCAGACAATTACCAGTTTTCTTGGCCTCACATAATCCAAAAACCCATGAGTGAATTTCTAACGCGATTTTTGGCATGGGAAGGTTACAAAGACGGAGCACATGGACTTGCACTCTCATTACTTCAAGCATTTTCGTTTCTAATTGTTGAACTTAAAGTGTGGGAAAAATCCCGATTTGCAGAGCATGAAAATTCTTCATTTCTTGAGAATATTATTCATATAATGACCAAAGCAAGAGGAGATTTTAATTTTTGGAGTTTTACTCATATGAGTAATGAAAATCATGGCATCAAAAAGATTTACTATAAACTAAGAGCAAAATTACGATTATGAACAACGTTTATACATGGAAAAGATTCGTAACTGTGCTTGTAGTAATTTTAGCAGCTGTCGATTTGTTGTACTTAAATATATGGGTATTGAAACAACCAAAACCGCCGTTTCCTAATGATCCGGTAACTGATTTGTCTTTAAATAAAACTCCAGATAATATTGTAGATATTGGTAAGACTATCCCAAATGTTATAGATTACCAATGGATAAATGAAAAATTAAAAGAAGCCACTTCCTCGCTCTCTTTGCAAGTCGATAGTTTGGTTAGAGTATCCCCAGCGCCCAAAGTGCAACAATCTATTATAAATTCCCCTATAAATGAAGGGGTAAAAGAATTTTATATTCCGCTTGGCAGCAGTTCAACTAAATCAACAGAATGGGTAGATGTTACAGGTGTCGAGGCTTACGTGGCACCTGACAATTATGGACAAATAAAGGAAATGTATTTTGAAGCTTCAATGAGAATACCGACTAATAATGGCAGGGTTTATGTGCGGCTAAAAAATGTAACAGACAACACATCTCTTTTCGAAAGCGAATTATCCACCGAGGGTTCAACTGGCGGATTGGTATCTTCTGGACGTATTCCAGTTCCCACGACAACCAAGCTATATAGAGTCCAACTCAAAACCACGCTGGGAGCAGAAGCTTTGCTTGATAATGCACGAATCAAACTCTTTATAAGGTAATCATGAAAGTTTATGTAGTAATTCTAAGTTACAACGGTAAAAAAGATACTTGTGCCTGCCTGAAAACGCTCAAGCAGAGCGAGCAGTCTGCATTTGATCTGGAAGTGGTTGTCGTGGATAATGCATCAACCGACGATACAATCCAAACTATAAGGCAGGAATATCCAGAAGTTACAATTTTAGTCAATCATGACAATCTCGGTTTTGCTGAAGGCAACAATATTGGAATACGATTTGCGCTTAAGCACAATGCCGATTTCATTTTTATACTCAACAATGATACCCTGCTTGCGAAAAACACCATCAGTTGTCTGGTAGAATTTGCACTGAAAGAAAAAAGAGGCGGTATATTTGGACCGAAGATATATTTTTCACCTCACGCTGAAACACACAAAAAGAGATATAAAAATCACGAACTGGGTAGTGTTATTTGGTATGCGGGAGGAGAATTGGATTGGAAAAATGTTTATGCATCGCACAAAGGTGTCGATGAAGTTGACAAAGGACAATATGAAGAAAGCACAAAAACTGCGTTTGTGAGTGGCTGTGCGATGCTGGTCAGGCGGGAAGTTTTTGAAAAAACCGGACTGTTTGATAAAAAGTTATACCTTTATTACGAAGATGTAGATTTGTGTAAACGTTCTCAAAAATCCGGGTTTGAATTGTACTTCGTACCGAAAGCAACCATGTGGCACAAAAATGCTGCCAGCGGGGGAGGAACGGGATCCGATTTACAACAGTATTATCAAACAAGAAATAGATTGTTGATTGGTTATCGTTACGCGCCTTGGAAAACAAAACTGGCTATTGTGCGTGAAGCGTTAATCATGTTGATGAACGGATCTAAGACACAAAAAGAAGCAATAGGAGATTTTTTTCGGAAAAATTATGGCAAGCGAAAGTAAAATAGAGCAAAAAAATAATCTGGCAATAATAATTATTGCAAAAAATGAAGCCCGCATGATTGAAGAATGCATTGATTCATGTAGGGTTTTGAATCCCCTGGAAATAATCGTTATTGATGATGATTCAAGTGATACAACTTCCCAAAAAGCATTTCAAAGCGGAGCCAAAGTTTATAAACATAAGAAATTGGATTTTGCCGAAGTTCGTGAATTTGGATTAAAACAGACTCATGCGGATTGGATTATTTATATCGACGCAGACGAGCGGATAAGTTCAGATTTAGCCAAAGAAATATCGGAAACAATTAAGAACAACAACCTTTTTGCCGCATTGAAATTTCCGCGCATCAATTATTATTTAGGGTCGAGGTGGCCGACAAATGAAATTGTAACCAGATTGTTTCAAAAAAAAGGCTTAAAAGGTTGGTCCGGACAGTTACATGAATCACCCAGAGTTGAGGGAAGTATCGGTATATTAAAAGGCGCAATTATTCATCATACTCATACCAGCATTTCGGAAATGGTCGAAAATACATTGGTTTGGTCGCAAATCGAAGCGAAACTCCGTTTTGCTGCAGGTCATCCTCCTGTCTCTTGGTGGAGGATACCACGGGTGATGCTTCCCGTTTTTTTCGACTATTACTTGAAGCAGGGAGGATGGAGAGTTGGAACAGTAGGTCTGATTGAAAGTATTTATCAGGCATTCAGTATTTTTATTACTTATGCCCGGTTGTGGGAGATGCAAAAATGACAGTCGGTATTTACGATCCATATTTGCACATTCTTGGTGGCGCCGAACGTTATATTTTGTCAATTGCCCAATGTCACAAAAATGCGAATTTAACAGTCTTTGGTGAAGAAAAATATTTAAAACTTGCAGCAATAAAATTCGGAATACCTACGGCACATATAAAATGCGTTGCGTGGCCTAAAGATAGAAATAAAAGACGACAAATTTTGTCACAATTTGATTTGTTTTACTATGTTACCGATGGCAGTATTTTTCTAACAAATGCCAAGAAAAACATACTTATTATCCAGTCACCGTCTCATATTCCCCAACACATATTGTTAAATCGCGTGAAGCTTTTATCCTGGCAGCGGATTATTTGTTATAGCCAATACATGGCCAAAATTATTGGCGGCCGTTTGCAAAAAAAAGCGATGCCACTATTTGTCCCGGTAGCAAATACACCGGGTACGGAAGTAAAAAAAGAAAATATAATTCTTTCGGTCGGACGTTTTTTTCCTCATCTACATAACAAAAAACAGCTTGAAATGATCTCAATTTTCAAAGAGTTATATTCTGAAGGATTGAAGGACACGACATTTTATTTGGTAGGTTCAATAGATCCTGGAGCACAGGGATTATTTGATACAATCAATCAAGCGGCACAAGGCTTTCCTATCAAGCTCATTACTAATGCAACATACGAAGAGCTTTTGGAATTGTACCGGAAAGCCAAAATTTACTGGCATGCCACCGGGTTTGGAGAAGACCTGCTCCTAAATCCTGAGCGTGCCGAGCATTTTGGTGTATCAACCATTGAAGCTATGCAGCAGGCAAGCGTGCCGGTGGTATTTGCCGGAGGGGGCCAAGTGGAGATCGTTAACAACGGGGAAAATGGTTTTACTTGGTTAAAAAAAGAAGAATTAAAAAAATATACCCGGGAACTTATCAAAAATGAATCGCTTCGGTTGAGAATGGCGGTAAAAGCGCAGACTTCAGCCGGTCTTTATAACAAACACGCATTTTGTGAAGAGTTACATGAAATACTTGAAAACAAATAAATACCTGTTTCTTTTCGGATTCTGTATCATTGTTTTCTTTCATCCTTTTTGGTTAACCGGGAAACTTCCCATACCGGCAGATGCGCTTGTTGGATTGTATCATCCATGGAGGGATGCGTTTTTCACCCAGTTTCCCAACGGTGTTCCTTACAAAAATCCGCTGATCACCGATCCTTTTAGACAACAGTATTCATACAGGATACTTGCAATTGAAGAACTGAAAAAAGGTCAGCTCCCAAATTGGAATCCTTACAGTTTCTCAGGTACTCCGTTATTATCAAACATTCAGTCGGCGGTGTGGTATCCATTAAATATCTTATTTTGGATTTTTCCAAATGAAATTGCGTGGTCCATACTGGTATTTTTGCAACCACTTCTTGCCGGAGTATTCCTGTATGCATATTTGCGTAACCTAGGCTTAGGTGAGCGGGCTTGTTATTTAGGCGCAATTACTTTCGCCTTTTCCGGATTCATGGTGTCTTGGTTGGAATGGAACACAATTGGTCACACCGCACTCTGGTTGCCGCTTATATTATTGGCTAAAGACAAGTTGATAGTGCAATTCCGTTTCAAATGGGCTGCAATTTTAGTACTCGCTGAGTCGTCAATGATTCTGGCAGGGCATTTACAGACGGCTATTTATGTGCTTCTTATAAGTACCGTGTATTTGTGGGTGCGTATTTGGCTGCATCATGAAGGCAATCCAAGAACTACTCTCAAAAAAAGCTTGTTGTTTTTTGTGACTGCGGGTATCACACTCGTAATTACAAGTATACAATGGATACCTACACTTCATTTTATATTGTCATCAGCCAGGCAATTTGATTTATCGGATTGGCATCGGCCGGATTGGTTTATTCCTTGGTCCCACCTGGTACAATTCATCGCTCCGGATTTTTTTGGTAATCCTGCTACCGGAAATTATTATGGCATTTGGAATTATGGAGAGTTTATAGGTTATGTAGCTCTTTTTCCTCTGCTCATGGCCATTTTTGCAATACTAGCAAGACGTGACAGAAAAACTATTTTTTACGTCTGTTTTCTGGCGTTAAGCGTGCTTCTTGCTGTGCCAAATTTTATTAGCCAATTACCATACGTTTTAAAAATTCCCCTCTTATCTACCTTGCAACCTTCGCGAATTTTGATACTTATCGATTTCTGTTTATCAGTACTTGCTGCTCTTGGTCTTGATTATATTGTGAAGCCGGAAAAAGAACGTGAGAAAAGGATGGTCCGGATCTTAGTATTTGGATTTCTGACCATTTCAATTCTTTGGCTATTAGTCATATTCGGATCAACGATTGGACTTGCAAAAGATTTGTTAAACGTGCAAATAGCCGGGAGGAATTTGGCACTACCGACGGTATTGTTTGTGTTGTCGGCATTCGGAATGCTTGGTTTATCAAGATTTGCACTGAAAAAAATCATTTTAACCCGTATATTTATAATCATATTATTATCCACTACTCTTTTTGATTTTTACCGTTTTTTCCATAAATTTACGCCGTTTACGGATCGGAAATTATTATTCCCCATAACTTCAACGATTGAATTTTTGCAAAAAAACTTAGGAAATTACCGTTTCATGACGACTGACCGGCGGATCATGCCACCGAATGTATCAGTATTTTACAAACTTCAAAGCGTTGATGGATACGATCCTTTGTATTTAAAAAATTATGCTGAGGTGGTGGCAAGTTGGACCAGAGGGATGCCCGATATATCTCCGGCTGCATTTAACAGAATTCTTACACCTGAAAATGTCAGCAATTTTTGGCCAAATCTTTTGGGGGTCAAATATATTCTTGCACTAACAGATGATTTAATCGGATATATGCCGTTGGTGTTTCGAGAAGGGGAAACAAGAATATACGAAAATTTAACCGCATACCCGCGTGCATTCCTGGTTGAAAAAGTATCCAAGCTGCAAACGCCTGAAAAAGTTATCCAAGCCATGTATGAGAATCAACTACAGCTAGATATTCATGCATATACAACCGAAAATATAGAAACTGATACTAGGCCTTTAACTCCACATGAAACTGTAACAATTTTACGCTATGAACCGAATTACGTATCAATTGATGTGTATTCTGAGTTTCAGAGAGTCCTGGTGCTTACTGATATATATTATTCCCGGTGGCAGGCATCAATTGACAATCAGGACGCAGAAATTTTTCCGGTAGACTTGGCATTAAGAGGAATACTCATCCCGGCCGGCCGGCATGAAGTGGTGTTTAAATACTGATATAGCCTACATACTTGAAATTGTTCCGGCCATATACCCCTCTAAGCTGCTATAACAACCTTTCAGGTTGCTAACCAGCGTAAGACGGGTATATAATATTTAGTAATTAAATTACGCGCGTATGGATTGGGTATTGGTAATAATATTAGTGATTTTCGGGGGTTGGTTTATAGTCTCCGTTCTGAGACAATCGCCGCAGCGTGGAGGCGGAAAAGATGCAAGTCTGCAAGGTAAAATGACTCCTTACGAAAAATATATTGCGGATCATGCCTCGGATTGGCAAATACGCTACCAACGCAAATCAATACTTACGCACAAACAATCGCTTGCCAAAGCGTTAAACAGCGGGGATAAAGCGGCAATCAAGGTGCAACGGGCAATGATCGTATTTGGAAATAGTGTTATGAATTCGTTAGCCGAAAAACTCCGTAAAATTAATTCAACCTAAAACAGTTGCCCACTTAAGTAGTATTAAGATTTATTACTATGGATATAGCATCCCAATTACCAGCAAGTTTACGATCACGATTGGAGGAATTGATTCCTGCAGATCTTCTGGAAGAAGTTTGGCAGGTTCTCAGGGATCGCCGTCCGACAACGCTGCGTGTCAATACGCTCAAGATTTCGCCTGTTGCGCTTGTCGATTCATTTCGTGAGTTGGGAGTTATTCTAGAACCGGTAGCTTGGAACCCTCAGGCATTTGTGGTGATCAATACTGGGCTTCTTGAATTGACGAAAATGCTTCTTTATAAAGAAGGATATTGTTATGTGCAGAGTTTATCGAGCATGGTGCCGCCTTTGGTACTGGATCCAGTGGGGGGTGAAAAAATCCTTGATTTAACCGCAGCTCCAGGCAGTAAAACTACACAAATGGCAGCGATGATGAAAAATACTGGTGAAATAGTCGCAAATGATATTAGTCATGTGAGACTTATGAAACTAAAAGCAAATCTCAAGATGCAAAATGCGACCAATGTGACGGTGGTCAAAAGCCCTGGACAACTCATATGGCAAAAATATCCCGAATTTTTTGATAAAGTTTTGGTTGATGTTCCCTGCAGCATGGAAGGACGAATAAGTCTAACCGACCCCAAAACATATTTTGAGTGGTCTGAAAAAAGAATAAAACAATTAAGCGTCAGACAAAAGTATCTTTTGCGCAGCGGGATAAGTAGCGCCAAAGTAGGCGGGTCTATAGTGTACTCAACGTGCACTTTGTCGCCTGAGGAAAATGAAGGCGTGATTGACTGGATATTAAAAAAAGAGAAAGGAGTGGTGGTACTTGAAACGATTGAGGTGCCAGGTATAAATTTTTCACCTGGACTAACTTCGTGGAGGAACAATCAATATGAAAGCTCTTTGTCGCTTACCCGGAGGATTATGCCATCACGAAAGATGGAGGGATTTTTTGTGGCAAAATTAAAAAAAATAAAATCAAATGTATACTTGTCATAGCTGGTTTGCAAGCCTGTTAGGTTGCTATAACCAATTAAAGAGGGGTATATGGTCGGAACAAATTCAAGTATATAGGCTATATCACTATGTTGACTTTCTGATCTACAACCTACAACCTACAACCGACAACTTACAACTATCAAGTGTCCACCAATTGGCCCGAGTTCGTTGATAAGGAAGCGGTTGGTTTCTACTTGACAAATCCCATGTGTATTGTATCATCATGTACAAATGACCAAAGTGTTTGTGCTCGATTGGGATGAGGGAAATAGAGATAAAAATTGGATAAAACACAGAGTAAGTTGGAAAGAATGTGAGGAGGTGTTTAATAACGAGCCGTTAGTACAATTTCAGGATGTGCTGCATTCAATTACAGAAGAGAGATGGATTGTATTAGGTAAAACTAATTTAGGTAGAAAACTACATCTTGTTTTTACGCTAAGATTAGGGAAAGTCAGGGTAATTTCAACCCGTAATCAAAATCGTAAAGAAAGGAACTTTTATGAAAACAAAACCGGTTAAGGATATACCCACATTTAAAAATGAAGACGAAGAACGTGAGTTTTGGGCTACTCATAGTGTACTTGATTTTCCAGGTCGTTTTAAACCTGCGAAGCTGGATCTTTCAGAGTTGAAATTCTCGACATCCTCAATCACTTTCCGTATCCCAAGAGGTTTACTGGAGGACCTAAAACTATTGGCGAACAAAAAAGACGTACCGTATCAATCTCTCATGAAGGTCTATCTGGCTGAGAAAGTAAAAGAAGAGTTTAAAGGGATTCGTTAAGCTTTCCTTCCCGGAAACAGTACCCACAAAAACGCCAGTGGCAAAAGGGCAAGGCCGATAAACTCGAGTACCTGCGGCCAGAAAAATATGTAAATAGTATAGCGTCTAGATAATTAGCGTCTAGATTTTGGTTTTCTCGACTAGACGCTCGGTTTGCCAGCCGTTAAAAATGAGAATCGGGAGAAGATAGTCAGATTGTCGAAAGAGAAATACGGGAAAAGAGCAGTAAAAGGCATAACTACTGTTTAAAACACAAAATTTTCCTATAGCGCAGATTTGTGTTAAATATTGATAATAATTTGACTACAATAATTTATATGGAATTGTTATTCTTTGGGTGTTTGAGGAAGGGGTGACGGGCTTTTTTCGACTGCTCGTTCGGCGATACGGGTAAGTTGTTGATTGGCCTCTTTGAGTGAGGACTGTAAGTGTGCAATCTCTGCCTGATAATTATTGATTGTCGCCTCAAGTGAGTTCACTTTTTGTTCCAATAGCTCTACACTTGATTTGGCGGTCTGGTTTGCGAAAGCTTTTTGGTGATTGAACTCCAGTGTCAATTCTTGAGACGTTTTTGTGACAGCTTCTTTGACCGCTTTATTCAATTCTGTTTCAAAAGTCGCTACCTTTTGTCTTAAATCTTTTAGCTCATCTTCTTGTAATTTGAGTTCGATTCGTTTTGCACTAAGTTCCATCTCAACCTTTTGTTTTTGTTCGGCGAGTTCTTCAGATTGACGTTTTTTCTGCTTATCAAATTCATAACGGTATTCCTCTTCCTCGCGTTGTCGCGCTTTTTGTGCAGCTTCTTTTTCTTGAGCCAAAGTTTGGGATTGTTTGAGATGTAGCGCATGAAGTTCTGCCAACACTTCGGTTGCCTGATCAAACTCGCGGCCAAGTTCTGCCAATTTTCCATCAAGTGTGGAATTCAAATCAGATAATTGAGAGGTAAGTTGTGATTTAAGTTGAGCGGTGGTCGTTTCGAGCTTCTTGGGAAGTGTTGCGCTCGGCAGAACTGGGGAAGATGAAAGGAGTTCTTGATATGCAGTCCAAATATCGGTTTTGGGACTTTTATAAGAAACTGATGTTTTTGTTTGCATAATGATGCGGATCGTATCATATAGTTGGGTAATGTCAAGTTTTTTAAACCGAAGGAAAACATGGTTGAATAGAGATGAGACTGACAAATGTAATACAATGTATTACATTGGCAATATGCCTGCCAAGCCGAAACAGGACCTTATCTGGTCAGTGCCCGTGACAGCAGTGAAAAAGAAAGGAGAATTTATTATGAAAAAAACTAAATTTGTGAGACCCAAACCAATTCCGCCATTTAAAACTCTCGATGAAGAAGCGGAATTTTGGGACACGCATGATACGTCATTACTTTTCAAAAATCCAAACATAAAGCTTTCCGATCTGCCGCTTATTGAGGATGAAAAAGAAGAAGTTCTCACGGTGAGACTTCAAAAATCCGTGAAGAAAAAGTTGGAAAAAGTCGCCCGGGCAAAAGGCATAAATCCATCAACCCTTTCAAGGATGTGGTTGATTGAGAAATTATCCCGACTTTGAGACCCGATACTTCAAGGAAAATAATAACGGCAGGGGAAGCAGCGCAAATCCCACAAACTCCAGAATCTGCGGCCAGAAAAGTATTATATAGATAGTTGTGGATTCATTCCATCTCCGCCTTGACTCAGTATTCGCCTTTTCGCCATCTATTAGTAGACGGCTCATACTTCATCTGGTCGGCGGACTTAGGTTCCTCCTTGAGGATCCACGCATTGGCCCAGTTGTTGACGAGGACGTGATATACTTAAAAATCATGACCCAAGATGACTTGCTGAATCGATATCAAGAAAGTTCGAAGCGCAATCTTATCACGGGTAGGGATTTAAAAACAGGTCACCATCTTGATTGGGCGCTTTTTTTGGGACAACTAGCTTTGGAGAAATTGCTCAAAGGATTAGTGTTGAGACGGACCAAATCAGTACCCCCCAATATTCATGATTTAGTCAAACTCGCAGAACTTGCAGACCTTGCTCCTGATTTAGAAAAGAAAGAATGGTTGATAGAAATTACACGTTATCATATTCAGGCACGATATGATGATATCAAATACGAACTGTATAAGACTGCTACCGAAGAATATACTACAATATGGTTTAGTAGGATTGAGGAGTTGTACCTATGGATCAAAAATCACTATTGAGCGATGCGCCAGAAAATTTACTCAAAAGATATAAGAAAGTATTAAAAGATAACAATGTACAGGTTGAACAGTTGATACTATTTGGTTCTTTTGCCAAAAAAACTCAGCATCCCGCCAGTGATTTGGATGTATGTGTGGTGTCAAGAGATTTTGGAAAAGATGCATTTGGTGAAATGATCATGCTTGCCAAATATGCGTCAGAGGTAGATACTCTCATCGAACCTCATCCTTATAGTCCTGCCGATTTAGCAGATAAGTGGGATCCTTTGGCGGTAGAAATAAGAAAGCACGGAATTGTGATTGAATAGATTTATTTCTTCATGTCGCCCAAAAAGACTATTTGCCAGCCATTGCGTGTAATCACAGATAAGCTCCTTGAACACAAAGTGACCATTAGACAGTACGGGATTCGACGAATTGGCGTTTATGGTTCAACCGTAAGAAATGAGGCCAAAGAAACGAGTGACATTGATCTTTTGGTTGATTTTACCCCACACAAAAAACCTATCGTAATTTCTGGAACAGCAGTCAATATTTTGAGAAAATGTTTGGTCGCTCGGTTGATATAGTGACGCCTCAAGCTTTAAGTCTTTACATAAAACGGCTGGTAGAGCAGGAAATCAAATATGTCCAAATCAGTTGAAGAATATCTCCGGCATATAGTTGCTGAAATCGATTTTATCGCCGGAACCCGTGAGGAGACAACAGAGGACTAGTTCATGAGGGATGAAGTACTCCAGAGGGCTTTTGCTAGAAGTCTGGAAATCATTGGGGAAGCAGCTAAGAATGTACCGGAAGAATACAGAAGACAACATTCTGAAGTTGATTGGAAATCTCTGGCAGGACTTCGCGACAAGTTAATTCACCATTATTTTGGAGTAGATACTCAATAGTATAGGATGTGGTTGTGAATGAGTTACCCCAAGTTCAGTTTTTATTGAGGCCGCTTATTTCTTCTGAAAATAAATAAAAACGGAATTGGTAGTAAGGTAAAACCGAGAAACTCCAGGAGTTGAGGCCAGAAAAAGATATAAATAGTTGTAGGTGGTAAGTTGTAGGTTGTAGGTTTGATAGTCCATCCATTACTCCAGTTGTTGACCAAAACATGGTCCTTCAATCGTTCTCCAAAAATGTAGGGAAACAACTTTGCTAACGTAGTTCTTAACTTACAACTTACATCTAATAACTTACAACTTGGTGATTGATATGCCCACCAACCAGGATGATACGCCTGCGACAGTATTAAAGTTGTAGGTTGTAAGTTATAAGTTGTAGGTTCAGTAAAAGTCACCCAGTACTCGGCGGGGTTAGGATGGAAAACGGTTTTAGGTTGTAAGTTATAGGTTGTAGGTTTCGGAGAAAGAGTTATAATTTGAGAATAAGCGGTTGTGAAATAGTGTGTAGATGTACTAGGATAAAATATAGATATGCCAGAAATGAATGCAGAAGCTTTTCCACAAAAATATTTGCCTCAAGTCATCTTCGATAAAAGTATTCAGGATCCAGACATACCATATACAGTTTCTTTCGATCTGGAGTTATATGCGAAGCTCTTAAAAGAATATGGAATGCAGGATTCTGATATAGCTTCGATAAAAATTACTTTCAGGCGTAAATCAGGTATTGTTGCATTTCCCGCTGAATCTTATGTCTCTCGTTTTAAACCAAGAGAGATAGTAATGAGTTTAGATTCTGTATGGAGTACCTATCAAGCATGTTCTGATTTAGCACAAAATATTATTGAAGGTAAAATAAAAGGAAAAACAAACAGTTTTGAGTATTTTCTTAAAACAAAAAGATTAACTCCTTACTTAAGACAAGCGCCTACCGAAAGAGCTAATCGTTTCGTGAAAGAGATTATGGAGAAGGCAAAAGAGCGGGAGAGCAACAGACGAGTACTTCATGAAAGTCGTCATGTGCTTGACAGTAAAGACAAACTAAAAAATGTGATTTCTTATTTATTATATCCGGTTGTAGCAGGAGGAACAGGAATTGTTGCCCCGGAACTTTTTTTAAGAGTTATGGATGCGATAAACTTAATACCGTCTTCGGCTTTTTCAGAAATGAGAAATACAATGCCATATGTCATGATTGCGGTAGCCTCTTTTATGCAGGCGTATCTATTGGTTTATCAGATTGATCCAATGGAAAGAAGTGCAAGAAAGTTTGAAAAATTACTCAATTCAAATCCAGAGTACAGAAAGCTTTTAATACTTAGACCCAGGGATAATAATGAATTACCAACAATATCAAGTTGATTACCATTAGGTAAAATTTAACAAATTATAATACATCTCAACTATTTTAACCCATCTAAAATTCTCATTAATTGTCACTTGGAGTTTTTTTGCAATTTGTTTTCTTGGCTTGTAATTATTAAGAGTCCAAAGAATTGTATTTACGATTGCTTTAGAATCTTTTTTAGGTATTAATAAGCCAGTCTCTTTATGAGTAATAATTTCAGACGTTCCGGCATTATCCGTCGCGATCACAAAACACCCACTGGCTCCTGCTTCAAGGATAGAATTGGGGAGGCCCTCACTGTGATGTGATGGATATACAAAAATATCTGTGACTCGAAGTAAATCCCGTACTTCCAGCGGATTTAGATTACCGGTAAGAAATACTTTTTTTGTAAAGTTATCTGAAATAATTGACTTTTTAAGTCCTTCATAAAGCTCTCCGTCACCAGCCAGGACAAAATAGATATGTTTGTTAAGTTCAGGCAGTAATTTTTTAATTGACTCATAAAGATATGTTACCCCTTTTGTCCAAATCATCCGACCAATATAGGAAATAACTATAGCATCTTGTGACAATTGCTGGCTTACTTTTGGAATAATTTTAGAACTGGTATTTTTGGGAGAAAAATATTTTGTATCTACACCACCGTATACGATATGAATCGATTTTTTAATTCCTAAATTCAATAAGAACTGTTTTGCTGAAATATTTGTTGTCGTGATTATATCGTAGTGATTGATTGAAATGGGAGCAATTGTTTTATCAACAAGCCAGGCAACAAATTCAATTATTTTGAATTGATGTACAGGATGAGAAGCCACATGTTCAGTAAAAATGCTTCTAGCTCCAATAGATTTTGCATAAATCCAACTCCACCAAGTTTGATCAAAAAATCTTAAGTGGGTATGGACAAAATCGTATTTGTTATACGATAATTTTCGGAGTATTTTTAGAAGTGCAAAAGGTTGGGGGACAGCAAAACGACCTCGAATAATTTCCAAGCACGGGATACGTAAAATATGTAAACCTCTATATTCTTCTTTCTCTGGTGTGTTGTCGGTGTTATAACAAAGTACATCTACTTTGACTTCAGGATGAATTGATCGAAGATGTACATAGAGCTCTTCCATGTAGCGTTGACTGCCGCCCACATGAGGGTAGAAGTAAGAAGATATTAAAAGTATTTTGATGGGCTTATTTGAACGCATAGCGAGCATCCGCTCTTATCAGCTTACGCTTTCCAAGTGTTTCATACCAGAGTGATTTCACTTTTTGATATAATTCATTGTCATTTGTCAGCCTGCGTTTTGCTATATAAGCCAAATGAGCAAAGCCAGTTTTAAATATTTGTTGTTTACTGGGTTCATATTCACGTTCAAAATGATGAATGTGATACTCGGTAAACCGAATCCGCGGGTTTGCCAGTGCTGCAAGTTTTATCTCAGGTGACAAGTTCCAGTCACCCTCTGTAAGATTCAGTTCATGCACAACTTCTTTTTGGACGACCCACATACCGGTCAAAATGTCTTTGATCGGATAGCCATATAGCAGTGATATTTCCGTGTTGAGTATTTTAATACCAAGTTGTCGGGTTTTTGAGATTGCTTTAGGATTTCTCAAAGGCAACCGATTGCACGAAATAAAATTCCAATGCTCGCTCTGCATTTTTCGAACAACTATTTTTATAGCATTTAATGGATATGTATCATCTCCATCCATAGCCACAATATAATCTCCGGTTGCGTCAGCAAGTCCGGCCATGTGAGCATAGCCATAACCGATACCATTTTGGGTGCGGTTTTCATGAATGATCCGCACTCGTGTACTTGTTTTTTGAGCAACCTCAGCTGTTTTATCGTTTGAATTGTTGTCTACGATAAGAATTTCATCCACACAGCGCGGCACCTTTCTTAAAAAGGCAGCTATGATTTTTTCTTCGTTGCGGCAGGGAACGACTAAAGTGATACGTTTACCGTTAATCATATATCTCTCCTTACTTCAAAAAGCATAACCTCGCGATTTGCAAATATTGGTTTTGCGCCGTACTCAGTGATTTTTTCGCCATACTGATATGCTTCCAATGGCAAGGCTTTGGGACTAAATATATTAAAACTCAAATTATATTTTTGAGCATCCTCACTTTTGTGCCATTGATAGGCTCGGCCACTGACAATCATAATGTATGCATCCGGCTCGTTTGTTTGTTGTGTATCCTTGATAGCATATAGATATGTCAAAAATTCATCCCGGTTACTTACCTGAAACAACGCATTTACTTTTTCCCGATTTTGTTGATTCATATACGCTCCTCCAGGACTATTCACTGCGGAAACTGCTTCAAGTACGTACGATGTCGCCGGATCTGATACCAGTAGTGTTTTCTTTCCCGCATATTTATTTTTAACAAACTCAGCGGCTTCAATCTCATATTTAGAAATCAAGGTCGTCTGATTGCCATATCTCACAAAGTCTTTCCAGTAACGGGCATTAAGCACAAGTACCATCGCTAAAGTTACCAGTAGCGCGCTACTCATGAGTACGCGTAAAAGAGGTGCGGTGACTTTCATAAATATCCAACCTACTGCTATCGCCATGACTATATGAACAAGGTACCTTCCTAAGACATAAAACTTAAAGACATATGGCAGTGGCGAAGCAACCACAACCAGTGTCAACGACATAACTAAAAGTACTAATCGCTCATTACCCTTATTTCTCACAATCGTGATTATCGCACCAAGAAGGACTAAAATGAATATCGACCAGCCATAAAATACCCGCAAGTATTCAATTTTGGTAGAAAGAAGATGTATATATGAGGCAGCCTCGCCGTAGTTGATCGTAGTTAATGGTAACTTAGTCACACCGAATGTGAGGACTACATACGCTATAGCAGTCAGCAGTAACCACACAGGGATAAAATAACGGCTTTTTTCACTTAGACGGGTCTTTTTGCCTAAATAAATAACTCCCACAAGCAGTATAGCTGCCGCTCCCACTATCAAATGCACCACTAGTATTGTCACTGTCCAAACAATCAAAACTCCAGCATCTACCCTTTTTTCCTTGTTCCATGTATGAAATAAGTAGGCTATAGCAAAAACAGACAGCATCGCTGCCAATGTTTGCGGTACCAGGAAAAATGACGCATACGCTATATATGATTCAAAGATAAATGCGCCAAAAACCGCGCTGATTAGGGCAACCAACTGCTTTTTAGTGATCGCATATGCGAGTACATACGAAGCTGTCACGGTAGTCACCAAATGCAATAATTCCACTATCCACCAAAATCCTAACGGCTCAGGTTCTACGAGTATTTGTGGTACTCCTACCAATACATAGTAAAGAGTTGTGTAGCCGTCAAAACGAAACGTGTCACTTACGTGTGAAGGTAATACAGAAAACTTTCCCTGCTTCATTTCATTGACCAACGTTTGGTGTTCAAATATGTCCCAGTTCAATACATAAGGATAGGGATTGTCAAATTTCCAAATAGAAAATACGACACTACTTAGAAAAACAATGGCAATAACTATTTTTGCTTGTTTATACAGTGCAGCCCGATTAATTTTAGGTAAAACAATGACGTTCATTAGTGTAATTACTAGTGTATATATTATTAAGGCTATTTTTATTGGAAGGTGTAATCCATACAACATTAACGTGAATGTATAAAGTACTAAACTACCTACAGCAAATGCCGCGACCGGTGCAAATATGCCCATGTCGCGTTTGAAAAACCGCAACACGACTCTACCACTTAAATAGGGCAGTATATAAACCAATAATGCTGCAATAGTTGTAATTACTATATTCATATACGAATACTCCTCATGTCCGGCAACACCTCAACCATCATATTCACCGCAACCTGATCTTGGTTTCGATCCGGATTTTCTTCTTCCAGTTCTATAATTTTGTAATTTTTATTGATATATATCTCCTGTTTAGGTTGTGCTCGTATTACCAACACTCCTCCGACTCGCGGATTAACAATAAAGATACGCTTGCCTGATATAAAAGGTCTGCGCTCACTTGAATCATGTGGCGTCAAATCAATTCCTGCAATTCTCTCTAATGACTCCCTATCACTATCAGTGTTTTCCGTATATAAAAGACCGGTTTCGTCAAACACAAAATCATCCCTGGAGTAGACTATAGTTGAACCTATCCGTTGGGTAGTTATAACTTGTGGATAGAGCCAAACGCTGCGTATAACTTTAACCTGAGTTCCATTTACTTCTGTCTCATACTTCATTTGAAAACTATTGCCAAATTCAGTTGAGATCGGCTGCAGATCAAAGTAGGCCTTGACGTTTTTTATGATATTTTCTACCGTGTTTGGTTTGGTCGTCCTGACCTGTTTTTCGTTTCCGTCAATTGGGATGAACGCAATTCTTCTGCCCTCACGATCTATATAATAATCGTTATAGGCGCTCAAGAGGTACGAAGAATGTTTCGATGGTTGAGAAAGTGAAAGACCAAATAG
>CAYHKY010000014.1:0-24788 GCA_964357355.1 uncultured Gammaproteobacteria bacterium
AACCTTTCACCGGATTCATACAGGATGATTACCTCACGTATAAAGAAACTCAACAACTCATTGGCCAGCCATGCAGCGTAACCAGTTTAAAGCCAAACCATGGATATATTTATGCAGGACCGGCAGAACTTTTACCGGACAATCGAATTTGGAAATGCTTACTTTACTGCGGTATTGACCAGCAAACACTCCAGGAAAAAATTAAATTTGATTGTTCATTGCCGGTGAGTGAGACCGATGATGAAAAAATATGTTCAGTTTCTGATGAAGATAAGGTGATCTACAAGAAATCCCCAAATACGGTTCTTGAATCCTGCGGGTATGAAGAAGATTGTTCCACAGGTATTTGTGTTGAAAATCCTCTTTGCGAGGCAGGGCAGTGCCGGGTGAGACAAAACAAAAATTGCACTACTCCGGGTGAAATCAAACCGGATGCGGCTGCCCCAAACAAATATCTCAAGTGCTCACTAAATAAAGTTTGGGAAGAGTTTGCCGGTGGTGAAACAATTACCTTTAATCAGTCTTGTACGACCACATATCGTGAATTTGTCCTGCAAGGAGTAAGCTTTTTTAGTGATTATCTTTTTCCGGTTAACCCAAATACCGTTGATTGTGCCGAAGCTCGAAAAACTAGTGATTCCAATGTATATGGCGGTTACAGTAATAATTATTTCACATTCAGTTGCGGAAACATAAATGAGCCAAAAGGAAAAGAAGAATGTCTGGGTACGATCATCCATGAGTTTATCCATAAATTTGATGAACAACAACCTTCTCTGACCAACGAATTTGACAAAAAAGCCAACGGTTGTACCGAAGTCAACCCTCCGGGAGGTGTCTATACTTTTACCGAGAGTCCGGTTTCATCGAGGGGTTATTTAAATTGTGCCGAAGCGTTTGCCGAAGCGGTCAGGTATTATAGACTAAAGAGTTGCGAGATGAAAAAGTCAGCCATCAACCAGTATAATTTTATTAAGACCAAGCTTTATGGTGGAGTGGAGTTTTGCCAACCATAATTATGTTCATAGCAGCATTTGCCCAAACAGATATGTTTACAGATATTGAAAAGTTGCAGATAGATACGCAAGTTGCGGCAGAAATCCTTGCGGGAGGTCAAAGGATTGAAAACTCATCAGAAGAGTATGCAAACAGTGAGATTTATCAGTTTTCTTCGGAAAGGTATGCCCATCCGCATGTTCTGGTTGTAACCGATGGCAAACTTACCTTTATGCAACTGACCATTCCGCAAGCTGCGGCTGAAAAATACCGGCAGCTCCAAAGCAGCTTGGGTGAACCGGAAATAAAACTGGAGAAAGTGGAATCGGAGATCATGTTGGGATACCCGCAGCAAGGCCTTAATTTAGTCGTCAACGGTTCAGGTACTGTCTTAAGGTTGCAAAAAATCAAACCAAAGACTGTAGCGGAATTGGTAGTGAGTGAAGGCAGAAATTTCCAGCCGGTTAAGAATAGTATCGATACTCTTATTGAGACTCATTTAATGTCACCAACACCTATACCGTCAACAGACATATTTCAGTTTATTCAATTAAATAAAATTCAGAGCTTAATTTTTATTACAATCATTAGTGTAGTCCTGTTGAGTTTGATTTGGTGGAAATTTATCCGGAAAAGATAATCACTATATGCCCGACACACACAACCACTTTAATTATCTGAGCGGGGAGCAAGGAAACATCCAAAGCATTCCTTTAATCATTGTCGGAGTTTTGGCTGTCTTCACTCTTTTTGTCGCCAACCAGGCCATCAAAAACACCCAGGACTTCCGCGGTCGTGCCGCTGTCTATCCTTCTTCTTCCCCAACTTGTATTCCTTTTAATTCTTCCTGCGGTAGCGCAAATACGAACTGTTGTTCTCCCGGTATCTGTTCTCCTTTTTCCGGAGGTTACTACTGTATTACTCCTCAAGCAACTCCCAAGGCTACACCCCAAGTGTCACCCAAAGCTTCACCTCGAACCAGTCCGCCGGCAGCAAGTCCGCAAACAAGATTCGCCTGTTTAAATACCGGACAATGTGTTGCCCGGACTGACGGAACAGGTTTCTTCAGTAGTTACAATACTTGCATGTTAAACTGTGCCAATCCTACACCTTTACCCAAGTCCACACCAAAGGCATCGCCTCAACCTTCACCCTGGACTTCGCCTCAGACTTACGCCTGTGCCCTCAACGGGAATTACTGTGTCCTAAAGGGTGAAGGTTGCCTCCCGGGAGAACAAGAAGGAGCGGGAGGCACTTGTGCAACTGGAAAAGTGTGCTGCAAACGGAATCCGCAGGTTTCGCCAAATACTTGTATACCCAATTCAACCAGATGTGTTAGTGGTGATCAAAGTCTGATTGAAACCTGCTCACCAGATGGTACCCGCATCAAACGGGAGGCCTGTCCATTAAATCAAAATTGTGTATCAGTCGGTGGCAGCGGATCTTGTCAACCAAAATCCTGCAACATAGGTGATTCCCGTTGTAACGGTGGCAATGTTGAGTCGTGTGACTACGGAAACTGGCAACTTTGGGAAAAATGCACCGGTGGCTGTTTCATTAACTCTCTCGGAAATTACGAATGCCGATATGGCAACCGCTGTGAATCTGACCTTTCCGGACGGTGTGTCCCGGATGACTTTACATGCACTCCGGATCAAAGTTACGGATTACGGGATTGCAAACTGGGGTATAAATGCGTCAAGGAACGAAATGTTTGTTTGTCACCCCGAGATGTAGTACTGCAAACTGATTGTGTAAAGAAAGGAAAAGGCGGTATTTGTTGGAAAAATCTAGATATCTCCTGTGCCGGTGATGAGTTGAGTAACTACTCAACCGATAAATACTTTTGTTGTGTCAAACCGAGTTATTGTGTATTAAATGCACCAGTTTCTCCGAGTCCCTCATTAACAGGTGTCAACTGTGAAAGTAAAGAGGGCAGGTGTGTGGAGTCTTCCAAAGTGTGCGATCCGCCTTTTTCATACGGACCCCAGGATTGCGGGACTGGTAAAAAATGTGTCAAGGAAAGAGCCCGGTGTGATTTTCCTGTCTGCGGCCAAGGACTATCTTGCGGCGGTGATCCGGAGCTCATCGCATCAGGAGCCATAGCCTGTCGCGCTCCCGACAATTTATCATATGTCTTTAACTGCTGTCCCAGAAACTACACTATTGATGGTACCAGTTGCGTATATTCGCCACCTGGTCCAACTCCCAATCCTGTGGGATTTACTTGTGAGAATAATTTCTCCGGCAAATGCGTCCCGGAAACATATTATTGCGATCCGGTCATGTATTATGGTCGACAAGACTGTGGTACCGGTAAAAAATGCGTTCGGGAAAGAGCGGTATGCACCCAAAATTATCCTAAACCCTCAGAAATTCCACCTGCATACAGGAATTTAATCTGCTATCAAAATGCAGTTTATCGCATACCCGATCTTTTGGACCCTGCAAATTGGGAAAAAGTCAGGGATTGCCAGGCAAACGAAATTTGTCTACCAAATGGATCACTTGAACCATCTCAAGGAGCTGGTTGTTACAACAAAAGCCGCATTGCCGACCGTATTGGTTGCGTGCCTGGAGAGGAAATTATCGTCGGCGGCGAGAAAGCCAGCTGTACTGTCAAGGGAATCCAGGTGGCAAGCAAAAGAATCACCAATAACGAGCTGGAATCTCTTGTGGGTATGAGTTGCAATTTGGGAGCCAACACTATTATCTTTGAAGGTGAAGTGCAAATGCCTGATAATCAAGTTAAAAAATGCACATTGTATTGTAGAGATTATATAGTTACCAAGGAATTTTGCTATATGCCGGCAGAAGCATCTTGGAGTGATAAATTTTGTTCAGATGACAAAGACAAAGTGATGGCCAAAACCGAAAATCCGCGTGAACCGGCTGTGGTTTTGGAAAATTGTGCTAATGTTCCGCTTTGTGAGAACGGTATGTGTAAACAGAAAATGAATATTAGCTGTACCACTCCAGATGAAATTAATCCGGATGCTGATAATCCAGGCGAATATTTGAAATGTACTCAAACTGGTGATAAGTTAGTCTGGCAGCAATTCGGCTACGGGGTGAAGATTGAATGGGATGCCAGTTGCCCCACAGCTTATATCGAAGATCATCTCAAAAGTATTCAAGGTGTTGTAGAAAAATTTCTGCTTACAGGTGCCAATGTTAGAATCAAATGTGAGTATGTGAATGACACCTTTGCAGGCACCGCCGGAACAGCTTATGATAATAAAGGAAACCCGGTAAAGTCCTTTGTTAGTCTTCAATGCGGTGAAACTAATAGTGATTGGTGCCAAAATGTAGTGATCCATGAATTTGCTCATGTCTGGCAGGACCTGAATCGGCAAACTTTAACTAGTGATGCTAACTCAAAAAACCAGTCTTTTTCTGAAGCCATAGGATGTACTGAGAATGCCGGAAACAGCGGCAGTTATGATTTTCTGATAGAAAATGCTGTGACAGATTACGGAATTACTAATTGTAAAGAAGCCTTCGCCGAAGCTGTATCTACTTATGCCGATATGAATATCCGCCCTCCCAGAGTCACAGCTTGTAAGATGCGCGATCAATTTCCTATTCAGTATGATTGGTTTCTGACAAATCCTGATTCACCGTTTTATGGAGTTGAATTTTGTAAACCGTAAATATAAATTATGCAAAAGAAAAACTTAATTTTATTTTTATTACTTTCAATTTTCGTGTACCCAAAGTTTCAAGTACCGATATACGCCCAAACACAGGATGCATATTTCAACCTTGAACCTTTGCAGGTAGGGGATACTTTATCAGACGAACTAAAGGGGTTGGGAAAGCTTGAACCCAGTTGGGGGACTACCGACCCCGAACAAATAATATATTCTTTCACCTCATCAGTTTACTCCAATCCGCATGTGGTAAGGCTAAAGATGGGAAAAATCATTTATATCCAGTTAACCATTCCCGCTGCCGATTTATCAAGACATAGTGAGGAATTGCAAAAAATGGGCGAGCCTGAACTCAAGTTAAATAAAGTTGAAACGGAAGTTTTGTGGAGCTATCCGACTTTGGGTAAAGCCTATGTTTTAAGCGGGGATAATGGTCAGATCATGAGAGTGCAGAAATTTGTCCCCAAAGATGTTGACGCATTTATCCAAAATGAAGGCAGGAATTTCCAGCCGGTTAAAAATGTCCGTGAGGAGATGCAAGTTTCCGGGGTGCCTGAAAAAGTGACAGGTCCCAACCTCTTAAATCAGCTTAATCCAAAATACCTGACTTTCGGTATAATATTCATTATTATTAGTTGCACATTAATTATTTGGTTGTGGAAATTTCGGCAACGTTGATAATATGTGATGATCATACCGGAATTTCAATATTAATACCTCCGATGTCAAATGATTGTGAGTTTCCGTTTATTTCCACATAAATCACCTGAGGTCGATGTATGCTGTTAACTGACTTAAATATGCAAGGTATACCGTTGATTTTGATTTGCGTGTCTCTTGGTAATTTTTCAAAAACATTCTGACGAAAAGAGAAACTTGCTGTGGATAAAATGTAAGTCCTCCAACTTGCAAGAGGAGGATTTTTTCTCACTTCATCCTTGCCGACTCGGAAATTGTCATTTCGCAGTGCCGCGGCAAATTGCAGAGTGATGGCATTGGCAACAGTGAGGGTGTTTTCTGGCATTTCCAGAACCCTAGTTCTCAATCGGTCAAAAGTCCACCCATTTTTACCTACTCTTACGACAAAAACCCTTTTCCATTTATCAAAAATGATAGCGGCCGGTAAATAATCTCCATTATCCGCTAAAACAAACTGGTCGTGTGCTGATAAATATGAAAGTAGTGTGGTTGGAGTTTGGTCTTCCGGGGAGTTAAATATTACATCACTCCAAAGTTTTATAACTACGACTGCCATGGCATTTTCTGCAGATGTTAACTGAATCCGTGGCTGGTCAAGCCCCGGTATTTGGCAGGCAGTTTCAAGTTGGGTAATTAAATCTCTATATGCGGGTTGCTCGTAAAGTCTAGTGACAAATCCCTGTTCCGGTTTTGCCGGTTTTCCGAATATTTTTGGAGGCATATTAAACTATCAAAGCGTGGACAGGTCGACTTTGATCCCCGGACCCATACTGGAAGAAAGAGTCAATTTCACTAACTTATTTTTATCAATGCTTTTAACCAGACTCAGAATATTTTCACTAAGTTTCTTTGGAGTAAATGAAACTTTACCGACAGCGTGGTGGATGAGCGGTTGGTCAGGTTCTGTTTTCCAGTTAATTTCTCCGCCTTCTAATTCTTTGGCCCTTTTTTGGGGATCGGGGGACACGGTTCCATTTTTGGGATTGGGCATTAAACCTTTGGGACCTAAGATGCGAGCGACTTTGGCCAGTTTTGGCATGAGTTCGGGAGGTGAAACGAGTATGTCAAAGTCTATGACACCTGAGGCAATTTTGGCAATGAGATCATCATCGGCAATTTTGACGATTTTCTTCTTGCCGGTGCCGTGGGGAAGTATGGTACGGCCTGAAAGGGTAGATTTTTCCTTGGTAAGCAGTTCTTTGTTAATTGCAAAATGAGCTTCAACGGTCGCGTCAAATCTGGTGGTGGAAGTTTTTTTTACCAATTCGAGTGCATCGGTAAAAGGGTACAGTTTGTTGCGTTCAACCATACCGCGAAGAGCTTGGTAACGCTTGGAATAAACGTGGGCTTTTTTGGGTTTGGATTTTTTCTCTGGAGCTTCCGGGTGTTGCACTATGGTTTCAACTTCCGGTTTCAATTCGACCCCTTCCATGACCTTCAGCTGTTGGCCACCTTTTAACCCCACACCGGCAACGTGTGTTTTTTTAGCCTCCTTGGCAACTTTTCTTTTTTTAGCGTCTTTTTTTTGTTCTTTTTCGAGACTAGCATCACCTAAGGCGCGAACACGTATTTTTCCCATAATTATTCTACCTCTATTCCCATACTCCTGGCAGTTCCCGCAACGACTTTTTTGGCTTGTTCGACATCGTCGGTATTTAAATCACCGAGTTTCTCTTTGGCAATAGTTTCTACTTGCATTTTAGTGAGTTTCCCGGCAGTTAACCTTGATGGAGTTCCCGAGCCTTTATCCAATCCCAAGATTTTTTTGATCATGGCTGCCACAGGTGGGAGTTTGGTGACAAAGGAAAATGTCCGGTCTTCAAAAATAGTGATGACTGCAGGAATTATCTGCCCTTTAAGTTTTTGGGTGCGCTCATTGTAGGCTTTGATGAATTCCATGATGGCAATACCATGTTGGCCGAGAGCGGGTCCAACCGGGGGAGCAGGAGTGGCAGTTCCTGCAGGGAGGTTGAGTTTGACGACTGTTTTAATCTTTTTGGCGGCCATATATTTAACTGGGGAAACAGGAGAAAACTTTTGTGTAAAAAGTGTATTTCGAAATCTGTTTCCGTTTCTCCCTCGCCGTTAGATTAACTCATGACGAAGTAACCATACTATACCATAACAGTGCTTGACTTGACAATACTGGTTTGACAATATGCCTCAAATAAAATCAGCGCAGTACCAGTGTGAATTTATCAGGTCCTGCAAGTGCTGGTCCAAATTTCCTCACCAAACTGGAAGGAGCGAAATCATTTTCACCCTGCTCAGGGTTTAATCCGAATTTCCCCATTGCCAAACCTAGAACGTCCCTTTCAACCTGAGTATAGGTGGTTATCAGCATTTGTCCGCCGTTTCCAACTACCAGTTGGCCCCATTCAGAGAGTGGTTGAAACCAGGAAGTATCGACTTCTCCCGGCTGTCCCTGTTTATTTACGGTAACCACAATTCTGGGATGCCTGGAGATGACTATGTCCGGTACGCTACTCATATGGCCGGTTAAATCTGCAACATAGGATATATCCGCACTTATGAATTCTGCATTTGCACCAATACACATGAGACTTAAATTTGGACTACTTTTGATATCAACAGCATATAAGCGGGCCTGGTCTCCTATAAATTTGCGCACTTGTAAAAGTTCTTCACCACTTCCGACATTTAAACAGCAGACTGTCGCATCCGGTCTGGGGGGGGTGAGATTTGTTCTTAATACATTACCTATCCACGCAGACCTTAAATGGACCTGACTAAGTAATTCTGTAAGTTTTCTTTTTAATTCTTTATCACTAGGCATATTAATTGGAAATAGGTTTTATCCCATCGGAAAAGGATTATTAACCATTTGCATCAGGAAGACTATTTTATAATGCCTGTCAAGTTTGAAAACATCCTTTTCTCAAGTATGTTTCAACAATCATTTGAAGACCTTCCACTTTTCTTAGTAGCTGGATAATTTATCCTGTAATATATGTTATAATGCGTTATATATTTAACAGGACTTACGCAGTCTGTCGTGTTTTTAATTGTCATTCCCGCGCAGGCGGGAATCCACGCAGAACAATAAGATGGATCCTCCGGTCAAGCCGGAGGATGACAGAGCGCGTAACTCATAATTTAACTTCATTTTCTAGGTTTGACAGTAAAAACTTAAAGAGTTTATATTCGAAATAATTATTATAGTATTACAATAAAATCACCCAATCAAGAAATTTTGCTATGCCTTTAAGTCCAGAAGTGTTTGCAAATTTAATCTCAGCGAGTGGATTTTCCTGGGCTGAAAGTGAGCCGGGTATGGCTGGCAATACCTATGAATCAAGAATTGATTCCCGCCGGCGGATGGGGCATATCGATGTGGGAGGATTAGAGAATGCTCCACGGTTATCAGACCAGGAAAACTTCAATTTCGGCCTGCAAAACACAGGCTTAAACAAACAAATTTTAGACTTTGCCCAAAACCATCACCTTGATCCTGAGAATTTAACGGAAAGAGATATCAAGAAATACCCTGAGATGGCGGAGCTAGTCCGTCGGCTCGCCGCATCTGTTTACGAAATGAGTCTGGGTAACTGGCGGCTGATTCTTATTGCTTTAAACAAAGTCGATCCTAGCAGGCGTTTGACCGATGATGAGAGGACGGATATGTTTGCACAGGGTTGGTGGGGACTCAATAAAGCTGCACTGATTTATAATCCATGGTTTAAAACTAAAATCTTCGGCGGACCATTAAAATTTAGTACTGTTGCTGTAAAAACTTTAGAAAGGGAAATGCGTGACCACTTACCGCAATTTGAAGCCATGTCCGTACCAAAATCCGTTTTAGCTGAGGGTAGTATTTATAACCGTGTTGCGACAGAGTTAGCCCGGGGATGGGACCGACAGCCTTCGCATGAAGAAGTTTCAGCTTTCTTGTATCTGACAAATCATCTTAAGCGGCCGCCTACTCTGGAGGAGTTGGAAAATTTTTTAAATAGCCTGGATCCTGGCAATCCCAAATATAATAAGAAACTTAAACAAAACTTTGGTAATTATGCTATTCGCCTGCAGCAAGGACTCGCAAGTGGCGCTAGCCAGAAATTGTTTGATACTGATATCCGATTTAGTCGTGACTCCGGGAGCGGTGAATGGGATACTTTTGAACCGGAAGTAGGTGGTGATACGGGTTCGCACATGGCAGATCCAAATGCGCTTACACCGGAGGAGTTGCTTTTAAGAAAACAATTGATTACGGCTTTGGAAGAAGCACTCGTGAGGTTAAATGAACAGGAACAGGAAGTTTTAAAACTGAGACTGGGACTGTATGGGAATGAAGAGCACAACCTTGTCGAAACAGGACGTATATTAAATTTATCCCCTGATCGGATAAAACAAATTGAAGCTCAAGCACTACGTAGATTGCGTTTTCCCAGTGAATTACAGCGTAAAATCAGGGAAATGTATAGTAAATAAAATTCCGAAAAATTCCGATCCGGGAGCGGCAAAAGTTGCAAACCGGAGTAAGATAAGTATAATACGCTTTGATTATGCCTTACGGTTTTAATTTTAAAGAGACATTTGCCCCGATCAATTATGCACCTTCTCAAGACCGCGGTTTTGGTTAGCCATCAAGCCAGGATGCATTGACTACGATGCTAATTTTTTACCGTTGTTATACTAAAATTCTCACTTAATGAGTATTTGGGAGAAATTGTCTAAAAGGAAGAAATCTTCAGATATTCCAGCTTCAGATCAATATTACTACGAAATTGTAAGACAAGAAGGACTGGATCTTTTAGACTTTAGTGGAATGCAACTTGATAAAGACCTGGCTGAAGCCTGTTCTACTTTATTTCATTTTATTCCTGAAGATGCCGGGGATCCTCGACTGAATATTGCTTATTACTATAACCAATTACATGAGCTTGAAGGCAGAAATCTCAAGTTTTATTTTCACAACGCCCTCATTGCCATATATATCTCACTTCATCATAGTCAGCGTGACGGGTATCCATCTACTTACAGTGAAGTCAATATCCGTCAACTGTGCCGGGCTTTTAATAATCTTCTTTTTACATATATTTTGCATGAAAATTTTTCCTCAATATCACATGGTGATATCGAATTGAAATTTGTACGGACTGCCAATGTCGGTAGCGGCAGCGATCAATTTGGAGTGACCGGATGTCCAGAAGCCATTAATCAGTTGCAAGTATGGGAAAATAATGGCTATATTGGTCGAATTGGTTTCAATTTTCATAAGGAAAATCTTTATGATGAAAGAGTCAATGTAATTTCAATTACCAATATACAAGGTGTGCCCAAATACCGCTATCCGCAATTTATAAGTCATTTCGGAATTTCCCCATTTACGTTAGCGCTTCAAACACTGGTTCATACTGTGCCTCAAATTGATAGTTCTCACACTTGGGATTTTAGAGGTCTTGCAAATCCTGCGCGGGGAAATCAAAATTTATACTTGTCGGAATTTGCGGCAGCCGGAATACAAACCTATGTAGTATGGAGAGATTAAATTAAATCCTTAGCCTGCCTTTTGTCTTGACAACATACGACATACGACATACAATTGGCGTGTATGATGATACGAACTCAAGTGTATCTTCCCGAAGACCTGCATATACAGCTTAAACTCCTGGCTAAATCCAAGGGAGTGAATTATTCTTCCTTGATCAGGGAAGGGGTAAAAGAAGTGATCAAAAAAAAACAAAAAAGAACTTCCAAAAACACAATGCCTTTAGCAAATTTGGTCGGAGCACTCAAGTATGGTCCCGGGGATTTATCCAATCATGTTGATGATATTTATAAATAGTTCATGAAATCTATTCTTCTTGATTCTGATTTCCTAGTTGGCGTATATAGAGAGGCAGATCCTCATCATCAAGATACAATATAACATATTGAAGGCTTGTCATAGACAGGGCGTGAAGTTCTGGGTAACTAATTTGGTGGAACAGGAATCGGCTACGATCATCAGTCACAGAGTCGATATGGATGCGACTCGCGACTACCTGGTTCGATTGCATAAAGACGTTACAAATTGGATTTGGATGGATGAAAAAGCTATCAAATTATCCTGGCAAATTTTTCTCACACAAACAAAAAAAGGGACATCTTTTGTGGACTGCTCCAATCTTGCGGCAATAAAAATATATCACTTAGATAATATTCTTTCTTTCGACTCCTTTTATCCTATACATTTCCGGGTATAAATAAATCAGCAATATATCCTAAAAATCAACGTCATTTTCGAAGTGTCTCGGCAAGATGCTTGAGGACCGGTCACAAATGTCAAACCAGGACTTACGCAGTCAATGGTCTTTCTGAGCGTCCACGAAGGATCTCTCGCGAATGCGAGACGAGGCTACACTGTGAAAAACTGAATCGAGATACCCAAAATCCTGGAATTTGCAAAGTCTGAATCTACCATGGGGTGTGGGAATTGCCCCTCTGAGTTAGATGGGTATATACGGTTGTGAATTGACAATTGATATACAATGTCATAAATTATTATTGTGAAATACATCGTTTGGGATGGGGATAAGAATGATTTATTACTGGCAAAACGCGGAGTAGGTTTCGCACAAGTGATGGCGGCCGTATTTAGCGGAAACGTATTAGCAGAGGGTAAAAATCCCAATCAGAAAAAACATCCAAATCAAAAAATGTGGGTAGTAGAAATAAAAAGGTATGCATATGTAGTACCATTTGTTGAAGATGAGGTAAAAATTTTTCTAAAAACTGTCTTTCCCAGTCGTAAATATACTCGGGAATTGATAGAGAAAGGAAATCTATGAAAACCATGAGCGATCCATTTAAAAATTTAGTTCTTGATACCGAGGAGCAAGAACTAAATGATGCAATTGAATCAGGGAAAGTTAAACTGGTAAAAATCTCTCCAAAAGAGCGTAAGCGTCTGCAAAAAATTGCCAAGTATACGCTGGCGAAGATCAAAAATATCAACCTTCGTTTGACAGAGAACGACTTAAACAATCTCAAGGTCAAAGCGATGGAGGAAGGAATACCGTATCAGACGCTTGCTGCCTCTGTATTACATAAATACACTACGGGACGATTGAAGCAAGTAGAGTAAAAATTTCTCGTATACCCATCTTACGCTTACTTTGCAATCCTGTTAGTTGCAATAGCAGCTTATAGATGAACTCGATAAAACAGTATAAGCCTAAACCACCTCGGATGGTGGCAGCCCCGGACTTGATCCGGGGCATGATTCCTCCGAGGTGAAGGAAGCATTATCCGGTCATAACTCCTACGGTTTTCTTGAATTACCCCCCCCAAATACTATAAGTACGTAAAGCCGTTAGAGCTTGTTTGATCCCGATCGATATCGGGGTCAATTACAGGTTCTTATGAAGCTGTTGTCTTTGAGTTTACCCAGTTTCGAAACAGCTTCTTAGCCATTTTTATTTCATCTTCATCACGGCTAGATTGCCAAGGACCGGAAAGAATTGAGTGGATTCAGTAATTCCCTCGCACTGTCAAACCAAGCAGACTAAAAAGTCATTCCGGGCTTGACCCGGAATCTCATGGGATTTCTGAAATGAATTCAGAACAGGCTCTGAATCAAGTTCAGGATGACAGTTTTAATTGTAAGTACGAGTGAAAACTGAAACCCAACGATTTTTGGCTATCTAGCCGCAAGAAGGAGGTGAGAAAAAAACCATGTTCTGGTGGGCGTTTCTGGGACTTTTCGCCGTGGTGTGCGCGTTCATTGCGATTGGAACGTTTCTGTACACGTTTTTCACGGCGAGCGAATCCCTCCAGCGAGGATGGCCACCGTAAGGCGGCCATTGGGACGATCGTGGCTATAATAATGGCCTGCCCGGCGTGTTTTGTCGGGATTCTCGTCGTTAATGCTGTAACAACGACAGGAATGATCGCTGCCACCTCAGTCGACACCGGGCTGCAGAGTGCAGCTGCGGAGTTGGATGCAAATCCACTCCGTAAACTTGACCAGTCGGAAGTCGTCCTCAACAACGCGCAAGCGAATAATTTCAACTCGCATGCGCAGTTGAATGAGGCGGAATCTGACTTGGCCAAGGCCGAGGCCCGGCAAGTCGACGTTGAGACCGCAATCCTCGTGGACGACCACACGGCCGAATACGCTGGCAAAGCATTTGTCTTTGCCCAGTGGTATTGGCAGTATGGAATCGTCGTGTTATTGATCGGGGCTGCCTTTTTATTTTACGGAGGATACAAATTCCGTAAAAGCTTCGAGACGACCACGACTATCCACGAATGAGGTCTCCGACCGGGGAAAGAAGGGGAGTAACGTTTGGATACGTATGCTTGCGGCTCACAACGTATTGCAGATGACTCGCCAATCTTCGGCTTTCCCCAAAGCAATATTTCAACTGCTATCACATATTTCCCCCCAAGGGAAAAATTTCTCCGAAATTTGGAGAGATGTGATGGCAGTTGTTTAGTATTTCCGATCCGGGATCGTCAGACATTTGACAATCCGGGATTTATATTTAATTATTAGTTTATGCCACGCAGAATTATACCCTTAGTTACCGGAGAGTTTTACCACATTTTTAATAGGAGTATTTACCGCCAACCTATTTTTACCCGGAAAAAAGACGTGGAAATTTTTGATCAGCTTATTACTTACTATACCCAAATTGAACCGCCGGTAAAATTTTCCTACTACAAAACTAATCCTGAGAAATATATATTAAATTTTAAAAATCGGCTGGTGACGATCATTAGCTATTGTTGGATGCCAAACCATTTCCATATTTCAGTCAGGCAGGATCATGATCAAGGGATCCAAAAATTCATGCAAAGAGTCCTTAATAGTTTTTCCCACTACATTAGGATTAAATACGGGTCAAAAGGTTCTTTATTTGAAAGTGCGTTTCGTTCAGTGCTAGTTGAGACAAATGAACAACTGATGCATTTGAGCCGTTATCACCACCTAAATCCGGTTACAGCCCATATTGTAGAAAATCCTGAGGATTATACTTATTCTTCCTATCGTATATATTTACAAAATCAGAAGACTCCTACAGTTGACCCAACTTTAATTTTATCAAATTTTTCTTCAATTAAAAATTACCGGAAATTTGTCATGGACAGGAAAGAATACCAAAGGGATTTGGATAAAATCAAACACCTTGTATTTTAAAATTATTCAGATCCCGGATCGTCATAGCTATTCCGATCCGGGATCGTCAGACACCGGGATCGTCAGACATCCCGTCTAACCGCTTGCATAGCCCGGGAAAATTCAACCTTCAGATTCTGATCTGGGGGAACCACTACAAAACAATCAGGAATATTGGGAGGAGAGATAAAAAAAGGTATGGATTTCTCTTTAAAATTTTGATGTCAAAAAATCCCTGCGCGAAAGTTGTGTTCGTTTCTGTTGATTATTTCTTTTTGAAAAACGGACTAGATAAGATTCAAATCCATCCAGTTCCCGGGCGACCCGCAGGTCGCTTGCCGCCTTGATATTGCCGGTATCGATAAAAGACTCACGGAGTACGCCAATCCTGGCGATGATGATATCTTTGACAAACAAAGACGGAAACGCCAGGCACAAAGCGGCTTCTGTCCACATATGGTAGGGGCTGATGCGGTTCATGATCGATACATCGGGATGTTTGAACCTACTGGACTCGTATTCACCCATGATCGGTTGGCCGTCCGGAGTCATTAAACCGTGGTAATTGCCATAAACAGAATATTCGTCCTTGAGCATCAACAGCCGGTCACACATGACTTTCAGTTCACTGTCTTCGTCAGATTTTATATGAGCCGGATAATGTTTCCAGTCAGTACCTACATTTCTGGCCCAGGCTTTTAAAGTAATAAAAGTATCCAGTATACTTTCATATACATTTCCGTAATTCTTATTTAAGAAATAATAAACTGCATCCGCAGCTGAAAAGAGTTCTCCATTTACTGCAAATTTAGTTTGAAAATACTCCAAGTTCGCTTTTAAAAGTTGACTGCCTTTTGCTTCCAACAGCTGCCTTTCTGTATCATTTAAATCCTTTAAACGGAAATAAGTTCCGTCAGGAGAAGTGGCATCTCGGTAAATTGATGATACATCAAAGTTTGATCCGTCAGCTGAGAGCGTTTCTTGCAATCTCCTGGCAAACCCGCTCCCGGGTATACACATCCAATCAATCCCGGGGAAGGGCTCTTGAGCTGCAATAAAAATTGCCCGTTGCTGCCAGTCTTCACCAAACACGATCTCGTTTTGCAGCTTTTCAGCGTTTTGATAGAGCTTTTCATAAAGTTCTTTTAAGGGTATAAGTTTTTCATATTCTTTTTGCTGCTTGGTACTGGCTTGATGATTTAGTACTAAACTATTCAAATGGGCATAATGTTCAAAATCAAACTGGCTAAGCTTATAAATACTACCTACTCCAGCCGCGTCAAGACCTGCAACCAGTCTCGATTTTTTTACTGCATTGATGTACCAGTCTGAACTTTTACGTGATATTGGAAATTGAAAATATGCTTTATTTCCTGTATCTTTTTCATATTGAGCTACTGCCTGTGAAACTAATGCATCTAGCGGTTTTACTTCCGGGTTTTCCCCAAACTCAAGATTGTATGTTTGATACACTTGAGCAGCTTTGCCAATAAATTTTTTTTCCAGCCAAGATGCACCCAGATCAGTCAAAGATTCATTGCCGCCAAGTACGGCTGCGATAGTTCCCGGACGTCTGCTGGCAGCATACGCCAAACCTCCCAAGCCCATTGCATAAGCACTAATTTTTATGAAATTTCTGCGGGATAATTTTATGGGTATTGACGGGTGAGTTTCAGACATTTCAGATAGTATTTTACTACATAATTTTTACTAAAGGCATGAATTACGCAAAACATGGTCATTTTGAGGGTAAAGCCTGAAGAATCTAGCGAAGTGTTTTGAGACGCGCTTAAGCATAGTTTTGTAGATAATTTTGGAGAATTTAAGAGAGCTGAATAGAATATTATATCCGGGCGGGTGGTGGGAGGATATCTGTGTCACTTAGGTCCGGTGGGATTGATTCTAATCTTACCAGCATTGGTTCCATTTTTAGATTATGTTCAGGGCAAACAGGCGTATATTGTCTGTTAATAACTACCTTAATAACGCTACGAAATTCCTCCTCAAATATTGCACTTGCTATAACCATTACTATATTTCCTGGAAAGTCGGGAGCAGGCGCTGTCTGGTCACAATATGTCCTTTGCGATTCCCAACAGAAATACCCAGTAATCATATAAAATGTAAATTTTTTAGGTTCCTGCTCTTTAGACATAAGGATATTGTTCTAGCAGGCCCGCATAATTTAACATATCCCGGATCGTCAAAGTTATCCCGATCCCGGATCGGTAGATCGTAGGTAGATCAGTAAATTTAATATCAAGATTCAGAGCTCGTAAATTTGCTTCATTTCCGGAATGTCCTGGCAGGATACTTGAGGACCGTCCCCAAAGTCCCCAAAACCCGTCAAACCTGTTTGTAAAAAGTATGGTAAAATTGCCATATGGAATAATTATGAAATCACGGTTTGAATGGGATGAAGAAAAAAACAACGAAAATATTCGTAAACACGGTATTTCCTTTGCTGAAGCTCAATACGCGTTTTTAGATCCAAATAGAGTTATTGCTAAGGATTTAGAACATAGTCAAGTCGAGAACCGGTATTTTATTTTTGGTAAAGTGAAAGGAGGTGTACTTACAGTTCGGTTTACCTATCGAACCGGCAAAATCCGAATTATTGGTGCCGGTTTCTGGAGAAAAGGAAAAGTCTTTTATGAAACACAAAATCAAATATAGCGACGAGCCAATTGCGGCAAAAGTTATCCATGATTTTCTACCAAAAGCTGAGGATTTAGTACTTAAGGAAAAACAAATCAAGGTGACACTTAAACTGCATCAAAAAAGCGTCAACTTTTTTAAGAAAGCAGCCAGGTTACATGGTGCTTCTTATCAAGCTATGATACGTAGGTTGCTTGACTATTATGTTGCCCGACAGTAAATGGCGAGTAAAAAGTCTCAAGTGAAGACATAAATCCGGGCGGGGGGGTGAGCTGTCAAAAAGCTATCCCGATCCCGGATCGGTAGATCGTAGGTAGATCAGTAAATTTAATATCAGGATTCAGAGCTCGTAAATCTGCTTCATTTCCGGAGTGTCGCAACAGGCAATATGAGGATCGTCCCTGAAATTATCACAATTTGACAGTTATGTGTATAATAGTAACCTATTATGGGTTATTTAGGCGAGCGAGCAGCTTCATGGGCAGTAAAGCAAATAAATATCGACACGTCAGGATTGACATTTGACAGTCCTTATCCTTTTACACCGATATACTTACACTCAGGTAAACCTACACATATGACTATGTATGGTGGAATACCTGTACAGGTTGATGGTCCCCGCATGAGATCACCAATAAATAAGGATTGGGTGGATATCGATTTTAATTCTGTCTTTACTCCGTATGATGATCCCGCTAGGTTAGCGCATATAGGTCATGGTATTAATGCAGATTTACCTCATCTTAAGACCGACAAAGCCCGGCAAGCAGATAGGTCAGCAAATGCACGCGAAGCAAGAGAATTTGGTAAAACTGCTGAAGCATTTGCGCAATATAAACCTTTGATTGAAGTAGCAGTTAAAGCCGGAGCCGTAGCCACTTTTGTCGCTACAGTTGCCAGACTATTTGTTCCACAAGGAGTACATGCACAGGACGCGACTCCGCCTCCGGATTTGCCAGATGCGGGACCGGTGATTGGAGTCGGTCAGACCCTGGAAACTACTATTTCTTGGAATGACTCTGAATTTTGTATGCAAGTGCAAAGAGATCCGCCAGATGATCCATATAATAACCATCCAAAAGCAGGGACTCCAAATTATTTGCAGGTTACTTCGTGTGATGAAAGAAATGTGCATCCTGAATTAAATTCTCCTCGACACAGTGAATTCGAAGGATTTTGGGAAACTCTCACATTTGACGAATTGTTAGCAAAAGATCCTGAACTCGCTAAAAATGTGAAACTATTTTCCGACCTGGTGGCACTGACAATGCAAAAACTCGGTCTGGTTAAAACAGAGCATATAGTTGCATGCAGCAGTCAGGTACAGTCCGCGCTACTAAAATACCCGCCGCTTTACAAATTTGCGGCCGGTTTCGCTGCCGGTAGCGATGTCTGTGCAGAAAATGTGATACCTGTAAGGGATGATGGTAGCTGCAGGATCTATGCTAAAGATAATCCATTTGCCGGTCAGCCTAAACCTCTTCCTCCTGACAGGTTCATAAAAGCGGAAGTTGATGCGGGCAAAGTAAAACTGGAGATTGACCTCTCCTGCGGACCGGCAGCCAATGATCCTGACAGGTTAAATCGGGACGAGATGCGGGATGTATTGGCGCCTGTGGTCGGTAAGGGACTTGATTGGGATCCGGCGCAGGAAAAAGCAGACCAGGTGATTGATGATTTTGCAAAAAAAGTGGAGAGTGAAACCGGACTTAAGATGTTTGATGGAGAAGGAAGGCTGAATCTGGATCCAGAGGTCATTAAAATCCTGTCAGTACCTTTAGTAGTTGAGGATATGGTGTTTGACACCAACGGTGATGTGCCGGTTGATACGCCGGGATATGTTGAAGCGCTTGAAGAAGCTGCTGGTGCAGGAGCTGCAAAAGTAGTCCTTAACCCGAATTTACTGGCAAATTATGTCTGTTGGCCAGTACTGGCAGCTATGGCTGCTGGAGCACTCAAAATGATTTTCAATCGAAAATAAAGAATTAAGTTTCAGCTGTTCTTAGTTTAACTGAAAGTAAGTCATTGCTTCACTCTTTACTACTGTGTAAACAAAAACCCTCTCTACTTTCAAAAACCAACTCAACTGGCATCGATGCTGTATGCATCAGTTGAGGGTGGTTTTTGATTTGGAGAGGGCTGCACTTTTTGGCTCTGGGGGGAGCCGGCTGCCATGGGGCAGCGTATTTTTACACGCTTTTGAGGCGTGTATTTTTTTGACTTTTAACGGAGTCTTCCGTCGGCTTTTCAGCCGCCTCCCAAGGGGGAGTTTAAAATATTTGGATGCCGCCGCACATGGATGCGACAGCTAATCCTGCACAGACGATCAGTAAAATGATCGTCCCCAGGATTTCTAGCGGCCCTGCTGTGGGGCCACCAGATTCTTTCGTTTCCGGAGCACTGTTTCCTTCATAGTGCTCCGAAATAGTAAGACCCTGATAAGGGTCTTCTTCGTCCATTTTTCTCCTTTCTGCCTGTCCGGATGCAAGGCAGATGGGGTCCCCATGGGTTTTTACCTCCTTGGTAAGCGGGGAGAAAACCGGAAATCAGGGCATAAAACCAGACCTCACCCTCTCCTTAGATAGGAGAGGGGATTATACCCTCAGTTCCGGCTTCCCTTTTCCAAGGAAAGCATTTTCCGCAACCTGTCAAAGTGCGTTTTGACTTGGCTCAGTTTGAAACCGTGCAAGTATAAATTCCAGTTAAATTGAGCTAAGTCTTTTAACAGGACTACAAAAGTAAGCGAAGCTTTATCGCTGTTTTATAGGCCTATAAAGGAGGATTATATGGGGAAATTTGTTATAAATCAACTATAGGTCTTAAACGTATGCGAATGGAGGGGAGTATTCCTGCCTAACTAGTAGACAGGCGGTTAGGGATCGGTAGGTGTATCTATATGAGTCGAAGCTGTCTCAATCAACTGCTTAACCGTATCCACAAAGGCCTTTGCAGTTTGATAACATTTAAGAGCAGTAATCTCGTCATATTTATGAGTAGTGAGGTTACGAACTTCATGAAATTTGAACCAAACAAGAGGGTCGTGAATCAAACCCAATCTTGCTGCATATCGAAATGTATTTTTAGGTCCGTATGCATTAATATCATTATCTTTCAAAATCGCATTCATTAGTTTCCAGGCAAGTTCAAATGTAAATTCGAAACGCTGGATTGTTGCATCACGGTTCAGTTCAGTTTCCGGAGCTTCAGATGCTTCCTGTAATTTCAGTGTGGCTTTCCGCAAATCTATAAGTAGAGACTGGATTCTGGTCATGGTCAGTTAAGATTTTGAATATTGGCTTTTGCCACCTGTTTGAATTTATCGCTCACCTGGCTAAAGTCTACTACATCAACCAGATACGGTATGTCAGAATTTTCAAACGCATCCAGGATATCAAAATACGCCTCTGCCGGAAGTTGTTGATTTCCCTCAATACCTATATCTATATCACTGAATTTTTGAGCAGAATTGTCAGCCCGGGAACCAAAAATAAATGCCCGATATTGAGTTTGGTCCAGGTATTTAAAAAGGATTTTTTTAACTTCCGAGAGTGTATTTTGATCCATATGTATGTTTATATTTTATACTATTCAAAATGTTTCTGCCATATAGGAGACGGTCCTCGAATTGCTTGATAGGAAGCGCTATAGAAGCAGGTCTTTTTCTGGATCATCTTACAGCGACATTTTTTTACGGAGAGAATTTAGGCTTACCAGGTTTTCATTTGCCCGGGAAAGAGTGGGGTATTTGCGCCGGATCCGGGCAACGCTTCTTTCAAAGATTTTACCAACTTCGGCGCTGCCCAGTAAAGCAGTAATTTCCTTTAAATATGCTACTTCGGGAGTTTGGACGAGGTGTTCAATTATCGCCACCTTTTCAGGATCATCTTTGGACAGCAAATAAACAGAGCATACTTCAGCCAGTTGTTCACTCACCGCGTACCGGGCGGTGAGAAACATCCGCCGCATCACACCCTGGTCTATTTCCCGGGAATACTTACCGGAGAAGATGAGTTTGGCTGCCTGGTCGACCACAATTTGTGCCACCAGTGTTGCCGGGATGTGATCTTCGTCAACCGTAAGCGATCCACTGCCGACGAGTTCCGGCAGTTCTTTCCACAATTCATTTAATGATAATTCCCGGTCATTAAAATAATCTATCCGGGTTTGAATTTCTGAATCGAATTGACCGGAGGCGACGGATTCAGTTAATGCACTATTGAATAACTCGAGTGCAACGGCATTTTCCGGAGTCGCGATTTTATTAACCCAGTTGCCGTCCGCAAGTTCGGTGCGTGTAAAAATTTGTCCGTTCAGTGAAGAGGCGAGATAGTCTGACAACTTTTGCCCGGAAAGAAAATTGTAAAATTGTGATATCGCGTCCTGAGATGCGCGGTCGGGATATTTACCCAAAATGCGGGCCAGAGCGTCGGCTCCATAAACCCAAAAAGTCGCATAAAATGCTGCATCATCTGCTGTCTCGCCGACCAGTGCGAGCCAGGTACTGCGGGTCCGGAAAATATCCTCTCCTGTCAGTGAAAGATTTTCCGGGATATGTGAGGCAATCTGGTCGAGTTGGGTAGCTTTCAGACGGGTGAGGCAAACGGCTTTTAATTTATCATCCTTTGGGAGAAAGAGCAGCAGGTTCGGGTTGGCATTAATATCCAGGCCGTGGGCGACTTCATGCCAGACTGCAATCGCGTACATCCGGGATTCAACCAGTTCAATTTCCGCTACCGTGGCACCCTTTTCGCGAAGGTATGCTTGCGCATCTTTAATCAGTTCATCAATTTGTGATTCGCTAATGGTGATGCCTTCGGCATCAAAATAAGACTGATCGTCGTCCGTATGGAAAGATTCAGGGATAGGTAATGCCGATTGGGCCCGGGTGATGGCACTTTCCAGAGCCGGAGAAACTTCCGCCGGAGGGGCAGGTTCGGTAAAAGTTTTTGGATTAATATTCTGCCAGCGGTTAATGATTGAGGGCGGTTCATAGTATTCTGCCATAGAAGTCAGCGACTGGATAGTGCCGGTGCCCTGCAACGTTTCAACTAATGCAATATTACTTTTGGCTTTGGCATCGGCAAGAGTTAACACCGGCTCTTTTTGTAACTTCTGATCAATTGCTTTTAATAATGTGTGGTCAAGAACAGGAGGCAAAAGTTGGCCGATGGTAACCGGATCATCAATTGCAGGTTGATAGAGGATTGTCTCTGCTATTTCTTCTGCATCGAAGATCCTCCCCGAAGCGTTTTCCAGTGTTTCGGCATTTTGCAAAGCAACTACTACGGAATTCAAAAACTCAAGCGTCTTAAGATCAGGTGTGACAGGTACGGGAGCTGTAGCAGTCGCTCTGGGTAGGTACTTTTGACAGGCAGTTAATAATGGTCCCAGTACCGCTGCCGTTCCGGCGAACCCGGCTAATATCAGAAAATCCCTGCGGGTAAATTTTCTTGATCGACCAATATTTTCAGGGCTGGTTCCTGGTAAATTTGACATCAAGTAAATATACCACTATTTATAATAACTATAAATCTGCGGCCTTTACCTCTTCGCTTGCTGTGATAAGGTAAAATTTATCAAAGAAACTTCATCCGCTTTAAGAGGGGTAATTCATTAATAAAATCTTATGCCAGCCGAACGGCCATCTTTTTGCGAAAAAGTAAATTGCCCGGTATTTGCTATCAAGGGACGGTGTATATTAAATGATTACGTGGGGACTAACTGGTCATCACCGACAGGCAGAAAAAGAGAGAGGTTGAGATTGTCGTTTCAAGCAGAGACAGAAACAGGGCCTCAAGAAATTGTTAATCAGTGTCAGGAAAAAGGGTTTAATTATTGAACTTCAAACCTGGGGGGTTAAACTATATTGACACCTAGGGAAATTTAAGTAATATATAATATATGCCAGGTCGTTTAACGCCGCTTATCACCAATCAGATCTACCATGTATATAATCGAGGCATTGAAAAGCGTCCCACGTTTCTTACAAAACGTCACTATAACCGTGCATTAGTGACGATTAACTTTTATCGATATCAAAAACTTCCAGTAAGCCTATCTCATTATTTGAGATCTGAAAGTCATTATCCAGATATCTTTCGCAATGTCCCAACAGTTATAGATATTCTTGCATATGTTTTGATGCCCAATCATTTTCATTTCTTGCTTCGACAAACGAAAGACGGTGGTATATCTAAATTCATCGGACAGTTTCAAAACAGTTATACGAAGTTTTTTAATATCAAGTTAAATCGAGACGGCTCGCTCTTTTTAGACCAGTTTAAAGCAAACCTCATACAGGATGAGGAAAATCTCTTACATATCCACCGCTATATCCATCTCAACCCTGCTACTTCCTATATCATAAAATCGGTTGACAACATATTAACTTACCCTTGGTCTTCAATGGGAGAATTTTATTACCGAAAACAAGGAATTTGTGAAAAAGAAATTATCCTTTCAAATTTTAAGACGCCCAAGTCTTATTTGAAATTTCATCTGGATCAAGTCGATTACCAGAGGAAATTAGCTAAGATCAAACACTTATTACACGAAAATCCCTAGGTTTACATACAATTTAACCCCCCAGGTTGACAGTAAACTTCGTAGCCTCGCGATGAAAGTTTACTGGGAAATACTGAATTCACTCAAACCTACTTTTTGTAATTGATTAATAAAACCGGTATACTGCGTAACTCATATGTCACATGAACAAAATTTGACACCGGCACAGATTGCCATGTTAGAAAGTGTAAGTCAAAGACTTCTAGAAGGGGACGTTTCTATTGCAATTAATAAACGGATGGATACTTTTGCAACTAATGAATATCCGTTATTGGGCAGATATGGTTATGTGCTCACTAGGTTTGGAAAATACAGTGTCTCTTTTAGCGGATACCGCAGATTTGATGCAGCTATTGAAAGGGCAAATATTCCGCATCACTTGGCAACGTCTGTGGCAAGAGGCGTAGCAACTGTAGACTTATGTCCCCTGCGCCAAGGGGACTATGATACGATTCAGGCTTTCTTTGCCGGTTTAACAGAGGAGTTTAATTTCTATCCTTTGTCCAAAGCGAAGCCCTGGGATGTGACAGGCTGTGGTATCCTAAGCTTTACCTATTACACCAATCCCAGAATCCGTAACAATAAATTTTGGAATCCGGATGGTATCAGTTAAAAGAAAAATTCAAGAATAATAATGACTGTTTGAATTTGTTATAGCATTACATGTGTATATTCCACCAGTATTCCACCTGTTAGGTGGAACAGATACGCCACCTGTTGACAATTCACATCGAAACCGATGAACAACTCGTGCATCTCTCAAGGTATATTCATCTTAATCCAGTGGTTTCAGCGAAAGTGAGTAAGAAAAAAATATTTGCGTAAAATCTCTAAGTTCGTTGATTTTACTGTTGTTATGGATCAATTTAAAAATGTAGAAGCCTATAAAAATTTTCTATTAGATCAGATAGTTTACGCTAAACAGAGAGAGGCATTAAAATACTTGGTTATCGATAAATAGAACAGGTGCAAAGCTATTCCACCTAACAGGTGGAAAGTCCAATAACCGGAGTTGATGAATTTTTAAATTGCTATTGTTATTAATCCCTTTTAAGGATCCTGCGTAGGCAGGAATTCCTCGCCGCTTGCGGCGT
>CAYHKY010000015.1:0-24618 GCA_964357355.1 uncultured Gammaproteobacteria bacterium
TGGGACTTCCGGTTGCGACAACTTGTCCCCCGCCATCGCCGCCTTCAGGGCCAAGATCGATAATCCAATCCGTATTTTTAATAACATCCATATTATGCTCAATAATAATTACGGTATTTCCGTATGCGACCAATCTTCTTAAGATTGTAAGAAGTCTTTCTATGTCTGCAAAATGGAGACCGGTTGTCGGCTCGTCCAAAATATAGAGAGTTCTACCCGTTTGCCGGCGTGACAATTCAGTTGCCAGATTCGACAGTTGTGCCTAACCGCCTGACAAAGTGGGCGCAGGTTGGCCGATATGGATGTAAGTTAGACCCACCTGTTCAAGCGTCGAAAGCTTTGTAGCCAGAGGCGGTATGTGTGTAAAAAATTCCTTTGCCGACAAAACTGACATATCAAGCACATCCGCGATACTTTTTCCTTTGTAATGAACTTCAAGAGTTTCGCTATTGTAACGCCGTCCGTGGCATACCTCGCAAGTGATATAAACATCGGCTAAAAATTGCATTTCAATTTTGATTTGACCTTCACCCTCACAAGCTTCACAGCGGCCACCTTTTACGTTAAATGAAAACCTTCCCGGTCTATATCCGCGCACCCGAGCCTCGGGCAATGAAGCAAACAAATCCCTGATATGACCAAAAAGCCCGGTATAGGTAGCCGGGTTGCTCCTGGGAGTCCTGCCGATTGGCGACTGGTCTATAAGAATGACTTTATCAATGTGTTCCAAACCGGCTATTTTTTGAAATGGCGCAGGCTTTTCCCGGTGATAAGGATAAAAATGCTTCATTAATCCGTGATACAAAGTTTCTACAACCAGGGTGGATTTTCCGGAACCGGACACTCCGGTAACGCATATAAAATGACTAAGTGGAAAATCTACCGTGATATTTTTCAGATTGTTTCCGCTTGCACCTTCTAGGGTCAACACCTTACCGTCACCCACAAGACGCCCTGGAAAAGAAATTTTGTGCACGTCATTTAGAAAACTGCCGGTTTGCGAACGCTTATCTTTTTTTAACTCGCCGACAGTACCCAAAAATACGATCTTGCCACCCTCACTTCCAGCTCCCGGTCCAAAATCAAATATCCAGTCTGATTCCTCCATAACTTCCCGATCGTGTTCCACTACTACGACGGTATTACCTAAATCCCTCAGGCTTTTGAGTGTAGTTATAAGTTTTTGGTTATCCCGCGGGTGAAGACCTATTGATGGCTCATCCAGAACGTAAAGCACGCCTGACAGACCGGAGCCTATCTGTGATGCCAACCTGATCCGTTGTGCTTCTCCACCTGACAAAGTAGCGGCTGCACGGGAGAGAGTCAAATACTCAAGACCAACCTGTTTGAGAAACGCCAACCTGCCGGAGATCTCTTTGATGATCATACTTGCAATAGATTTCTCGCGCTCAGATATTTGTGAGGATAACTCTTGAATCCAAGCAAGCGCCCCAGTGATAGGCAAATCAGTGATTTTTATAATCGACTGGTCGATTATGGTAATAGTCAACGATTCAGGTTTGAGACGTGCTCCCTGGCAAGTTGGACAAATCTCTTTACGCATAAACTTCTCTATTTCTGTGCGCACAAATTCTGATTCCGATTGCTGATGTCTGGTTTCCAAATCTGCCACAATTCCCGTAAACGGCTCATGAATTTGCGTCACTTTTCCAAAACGATTTTCCCCGGTTACGGCGTACACCCTTTCTCCCGTGCCGAAAAGTAAAATCTTTTTGGCTTCGGAAGTCAGCGACTTTAAAGTCTCACGCATGGGTATCTTATTTTCATTACACACCTTGGCGACGACCCGGGAATACCACGTTTCATGAAAAAACATTTTTGCGTAAGGCAAAATTCCGCCTTCGGAAATAGTCAAATTTGGGTTAAATACCAGTTCCGGATCTATTTTAAGCAGCAGTCCTATGCCTGAACACGTGGGACAAGCCCCATGCGGAGAATTAAATGAAAAACTTCGCGGTTCGATCTCTGATAAAGATATGTTGTCTAAAGGACAGGAAAACTTCTCGGAAAACAAATGATCGGTAAATGACTTGGGATGCTCCGGAAACTCAAATCCTGGGTCCCCTATTTGGCTAATAATAACCAACCCTTCTGAAAGCGAAGCAGCTTGCTCGACCGCTTCAGTCAAACGCGTTTTGAGATTGGCTGCGGCGATGCTATCCCGCAGGTCTTTCTTGGAAATTGATACACGATCGATGACCGCCTCAATCGTATGCTTATTTGTTTTGATGAGAGTCAAGTCAGAAAACAAATCTACAATTAAACCGTCAATACGTGCCCGCGTCAATCCTTTCCCCCTTAAATTATCGAGTAAACCCGAATATTCCCCTTTACGATCCCTGACGATTGGAGAAAGCACAAAAAACCGGTATGGACGGCTTGAAACTTCACGACTTATCATGTTTATAATAGTAGTGACTATCTGTTGGGGGGATTGGCGTGCGATTTCCCGCCCGCAAATAGGGCAATGAGGATGACCGATTCGGGCAAAAAGTAACCGCAAGTAATCGTAAATTTCAGTGACAGTTCCCACGGTTGAACGCGGATTGTGAGATGTGGATTTCTGATCTATCGAAATTGCCGGGGACAATCCTTCTATCGTATCAACATCGGGTTTATCCATCACTCCCAAAAATTGCCGCGCGTATGAAGATAGCGACTCGACATATCTCCTTTGTCCCTCGGCGTAAAGCGTATCAAAAGCAAGTGATGATTTGCCTGAACCCGAAAGACCGGTAAATACAACCAGTTTATTTTTGGGAATATCGGCATTTATGTTTTTGAGGTTGTGCTGCCTGGCACCCCTGATTTTGATTACCTGGTCCATAGCTTTATAAAGATTTATAGCCTACATTCTTGAAATTGTTCCGGCCATATACCCCTCTAATACTTCGACAAGCTCAGTATTAGTCCTGAGCAATGTCGAATGGACTAAGCTGCTTTAGCAACCTTTCAGGTTGCAAACCAGCGTAAGACGGGTATACGAGTACCCAAATAACCACGGATGTGCCCGTGGCATACTGCATTATACACGAGAAGTAAATCTGGGACCCAGTTAGATTACTTTAAGTTCTCTGACTTTATCTCTGATCTGGGCCGCCAGTTCGAAGTTAAGTTGCTGGGCTTCAAAACGCATTTCTTTTTCCAGCGTTCTGATAAGGCGTTTTTTGTCTGTGGGTGTCAACGTATCAGGATCAATCTGCAACCTGTCTTTCACGGATTTTTGCTGTTTCTTTTTTCCCAAGACCGGATCGTCAAATTCTTCCAGCTCCTCAACTAATTTGTCCCGGAAGGGTTTACTGATAGAAAGCGGGGTAATCTGATGCGTTTCGTTGTAAGCAAGCTGGATATCGCGGCGGCGGCCAACTTCTAAAATTGCCCGTTTCATCGAACCGGTTATTTTGTCGGCATACATGATAACACTCCCCTTGATATGCCTGGCTGCCCGGCCCATTGTCTGGATAAGGGAAACGGTAGAACGCAAAAAACCTTCTTTGTCTGCATCCAATATAGCTACCAGAGAAACTTCAGGTAAATCCAATCCTTCACGTAGTAAATTTATGCCGACAATTACATCATATGTTCCGCGGCGCAACTGGTCCAAAATATCCGTCCGTTCAAGCGTCAATACGTCTGAGTGCAAATATTGGACTTTTACCCCTTTTTCACTGAGATACGTAGAGAGATCCTCAGCCATTCTTTTGGTAAGAGTTGTGACTAACACGCGTTCTTTTTGCATAACTCTCTTCTCAATTTCTGCTTCCAAATCTTTAATTTGCCCTGCAACCGGCCTGATTGCAATGATTGGATCAACAAGCCCTGTGGGCCGAATAAGTTGTTCGACTACACCTCCGCGTTTTTGATCTGCGAACGCCTCTTTGGCGCGTGAAATCTCCCACTCATCAGGCGTTGCAGATACATATATGGTTTGGGGTATCCGCCGCAAAAATTCGTCAAACCTTAAGGGTCTATTATCAAGCGCCGCAGGCAAGCGAAAACCAAAATCTACCAGATTCTGCTTGCGTGACTGATCTCCATTGTACATACCGCGAATCTGCGGAATAGTCATATGTGACTCGTCAACTATCAAAAGCCAGTCCTCTTTGTATGATTCGCTAAAATAATCGAAAAGCGTATATGGAGGATCACCGGGATTTCGCCCGTCGAAATAACGCGAATAGTTCTCTATGCCGTTGACAAAACCAACCGACTGTATCATTTCCAAATCAAAGTGGACTTTTTGCGAGAGACGCGCGGCTTCAACTAATTTTCCGTGCGCTTTAAATTTCGCAACCTGAACTTCCAAGTCTTTTTCAATCATGTTAAAGACATTCTTGTGACGACTCACATCAGTCATATAATGTTTGGCAGGGTACAAAACCAAAAGCGGCATTTCTTCAATAATGGCTCCGGACACCGGATCAATTCTGGTAATTTGGGTAATAGCACCTTCTCCCATAACAATGCGCACTCCAGTGTCTTCGTAAGCGGGAAATACATCAATATGTTCACCCCGAACCCGGAAAGTACCGCGGTGAAATCCAAAATCGCTGCGCAAATATTGGAGTTGGATCAAACGCTGAAGAATTGAAGACCGGTCAACTTTTACTCCCCGACGAAGTTCTAATATGAAACCGCCGTACTCTTTGGGTGAACCGATATTGTAAATGCAGGAAACTGAAGCCACCACTATAACATCTTTTCGGGTCAAAATATTTGTAGTTGACGCCAGCCGGAGCTTGTCTATTTCTTCATTTATTTCAGTCTCTTTTTCGATGTACGTATCGGATTGGGGAATATACGCCTCAGGTTGGTAATAATCATAATATGATACAAAATATGAAATTGCGTTCGTAGGAAAAAAACTTCTGAATTCCTGGTAGAGTTGGGCGGCTAACGTTTTGTTGTGCGAAATAACCAGCGCGGGACGGTTGAGTGTTGCTATGACCTGGGCAATGGTGAATGTTTTTCCGCTCCCAGTGACTCCCAGCAACACTTGTTCTTGGGCATGGGACCCGATACCGCCAATCAATGATTTGATTGCAGAAGGCTGATCACCGGTGGGTTTAAATGGAGAAACTAGTTTAAACGGCATACGCATATCATATAGCCTACACACTTGTAAATGTTCCGGCCATAACTTCTTCTAAACTGATCCGTCAGCCGACGGATGCAGTAAGAAGAGTATACATTAAAGAGGTGAGTTTTGGGTATATTCCGGTCAACACACCACATTGATATCGTTTGATCTGATTTACATGAATTGACTTTCGGTGCGAATTTTATTATTTGTATAAGTGTACTGTATTATTTGGTTTTGATATGCATACCGCAATTACACTATATCCCCGGGAACGGCAAGTTTTGGAGTTCATTACTCAATACTGCCAGCGTTACGGATATGCTCCGACACTTAAAGAAATTGGTGAAGCTCTTGGGATGCATTCTGTAGCTACCGTCCATGAACATGTAGACCATCTCAGGCAAAAAGGTTACGTCAACAAACTGGATGGAGCCTCACGGGGAATTGAACTTACCAATGATATGTACCGGAGGAATGAGGCTTCTAATTCGGTCGAATTGCCCGTGTTAGGATTCATCGCCGCCGGATCACCGCTTGAACCGTATACGGACCCGAATTTTTACCTTTCAGTGCCTCCCGGTATGGTACCTGCCGATAAACCAGCTTATGTCTTGCAAGTCAAAGGCAGTTCGATGATTGAGGAAGGCATCCTTGAAGGAGATTTTGTGGTCATTCAACACCAAAATGATGCTAAAAACGGCGATATTGTGGTAGCACTCCTGCCAAATGGCCTGGCAACTCTCAAACGAATTTTCTTTGAAAAAGACCGCATCAAGCTTGCTCCGGCCAATTCCAGTATGGCGCCAATATTTGCCACGCATGTAAAAATTCAGGGAAAATGCGTGGGAGTTATCCGCAAGTACATCTCCTAAATTGAGTATATTTTCCCCGGAATATAGACAGACTCTGGTATACTTGTGTTTCTCAAATGAAGGAAAGCGTTTCCATGTATCTTTTCAATAATGCAATTTGGATGAGCTGGAATATTTTTTTGGCAGCCATCCCCTTTTTGCTGGCAAAACACCTTTTTTCGCCACGGAGAAAATTATCCTTCACTTGGGGTTTGGGACTGGTATTTTTTGTGTTATTTTTGCCTAACGCTCCTTATATCCTGACTGATTTGATCCACCTCTATAAAGACGCTGCATATTTGCCAATACCTAAGCTTTCCTTGGTTATTGTCCAATTCCTGATTTTGGAATATATCGGTTTTTGGTTTTTTGTCGAAAGTTACCGACAGTTTGAAAAATTTATCTTGAAGAAAAGATATCATCTGAGGTATCTAGTTCGCCTTGTTTCTTTTATCACGCTCAGTGTAGGCGTCTATATCGGCAGATTTTTACGCTTCAACAGTTGGGACGTATTTACCAATCCGCAACTTATTATGAACACCGTCTATTACTTCTTTGATGTCTATACCACGTATACCACAGGTTTTATCACGATTTTCACTCTGATTCTTCTCGGATTATATTATTTACACGAAAAGCTCCTGTATGATCGACTCGGTTAAACTCAATACTTAATATTCTATAAGATAAGGTTTCAAGTTATTGTCCACCTGGTGGGTGGGATGCCATCGGTTTACGTTGAACATTTAGTGCATTATAAATTCCTAAAAAATTGTCTCGTGTGTCTCCAGTAATCATATGCGGAGCGTACCGTTGGAGAATAAAATCCAGCACTTCTCCTGCTCTGGCTGTTGATACAATTTTCATGTCTAACTGTTGTACTTTCTCTGGAAAAACTACTTGAAACAAATCAGCAACTATATTTGCCGCAACCCGGGGAAATGTCAATTGACGTTGTTTTTGTTCATACGCTTGATTGTATATATCTGCAAATATTAGAACCAGGTTTTGCACTCTTTCAAAATTTTCACTTTGTCCAGGCTTTACGCGGGTTGCTCTCAATGCCCGTTCATTTATAACCAATTCACTACGGAATCTAACATAATCAACTTTTTTGTTCTGCAATCTGGCTTGTCTGGCACCGGCAAATAACGCAGCTTGGCGTTTATTTAAGTAATCAACTATTAGACGCTCATTTGGCGGACGCCCAACATCCATAGGCTCCGTACCATATCGGTAAGTTGGTTTCATTGAAGATTCAACGCCGAACAAAGATGCATGAGCTTGCCGAAAAATTTCTATTGCATTTACCTGAGTGCCCTTTGCTTCAAAAGAAGGTCTTATTTTTGGTGCTAAAAATCGTCTTGGATAACCTACTCCTATTTCCATAACCTTTAATACTCCTCAAGCGTTGAAGTGTCTCCTATCGGCAAACCTAATTCTTTGGCTTTTAGAATCCGGCGCATGATTTTGCCCGAGCGGGTTTTGGGAAGCTTGTCGATGAACTCAATCTCCCTAGGGTAAGCATGTCCGGCAAGATGCTTTTTGACATATTGCGCTAGTTCATCTTTTAATTTATCACTTTCCCGTTGGTTTTTGATTTTAGATTTTTGATCTTGTTCCAATACTACAAAAGCTTTGATAATCTCTCCCCGAAGGGCATCCGGCTTACCGATCACTCCTGCTTCCACAACTGCCGGGTGGGCGACTAAGGCCGACTCCACTTCAAATGGACCCACGCGTTCACCCGCAGTTTTGATGACATCATCGGCACGACCAATGAACCAGAAATACCCGTCTTTGTCAATTAAACCCCTATCACCGGAAATGTACCAATTATTTACAAAATAACTTTCGTATTTATGATGGCGTTTCCAGATTGTTTTCATCATCGATGGCCATCCTGGTTTTAAGGCGATGTTTCCTTCTTGCAGAGGGCCTAATTCATGGCCATTATCATCAACTATTGCAGCTGTAACTCCGGGAAAAGGTTTTCCCATTGATCCGATTTTAATATCATTGCATGGTAAATTAACGATGCACATCGCCCCTGTCTCTGTCTGCCACCATGTATCGTGAAACGGCATCCCAAAAACTTTGATAGCCCAATAAATCGCCTCAGGATTAAGGGGTTCTCCGACTGAACACATATGCCGAAGGTGGGTCAAATCAAATTCTTTCGGTTTTTGGTCAGAAGCCATCAACATCCGGATTGCCGTGGGTGCCGTATACCATACACTCACTTTGTATTTCTGTAATATTTCATACCAGCGCCTGGGATCGAACCGCCCGGCAAATACAACAGATGTTACACCGCAAGCCCAACTACCGAGAATCTGATACGCGATACCTGTCACCCATCCCGGGTCTGCCGTACACCAATATGTATCACTGTCTTTTAGATCCAATACCCACCTCGAAGTTAAATATTGTTGGATAACGGCAATATGAGAATGAACTACGCCTTTTGGTTTGCCTGTCGTACCCGAGGTATAGAGCATAAATGCATAGTCTTCGGGATGCATCTGGGAAATATGCAGCTCCTCGGAAGCATTCGCAAATGATTTAAGGAAACTTTCGCTGTCCACAACCAAAATATGTTTGAGGTGCGGCAGTCTATTTTTTATTTTCTCAATTCTAGGATAAAGTTCGGTGGAAGTTATTAATACTTTGGCTTCGCTGTTTCCCAAACGGTCCAGAAGTGCCTGTTCCTGAAAAGCAGAAAACAGAGTTCCGGCAATCGCTCCGATTTTCAATATTCCTAAAAATGCGAAAAAAAGTTCCGGGATGCGGGGTAAAAATAAAAAGACGCGGTCACCCCTACCAACATCAAAATCCTTAAGAATATTTCCGAATTTATTGGAGGCTTTGGCTAGCTGCTCAAATGTATATTGTTTGCTAGTTCCATTTTCCCCTTCCCAATAAAGGGCGATTTTGTTTTTGCGCCAGGTATCCGCGTGCCGGTCAACTGCATTGAAGGCAGCATTGATTTTACCATCAAACCAGGAGAGCTCTTTTTCCCAATCTTTCCACTCGAAGGATTTGTAAATTTTGGCGTAATTTTCGAGATTGGGTAGAATTTTATGGTCCTTAGAAGTCTTCTTATAAAGATCTGATTTCATGAACTAATTTTCAATTTTTAAACAACCTCACTTCTTCCTCACCACAAATTTTTCGCCCAGCCGTTTCAGGTTTTCCACGACTCCGGTATACTCCAACTCATCCATGCCTGCCATACTCGGGCCATAAAATCCTTGAGCACGGATTTCAAGTGTTTTGAGAGCGGCTTTTTCGCGAATGACATCCCAGAAGGGTTGATCAAATAAGTCAACGGCTTCTGTGAGTTTTCCTTCATGTACACAGTAGCCGGCGGCACTCATGATTGTTGGTCCGTCAAAGTAACTAACTATGGAATTTTGCTTAATCGGCATCACCGCCACATGGTGAGATCCTCGGTTGTCTCCCAATGTAAAATGAGCAAGTGCCCACGGGGAGAGTATTTCTCCGGTTGAGGGAAATTGTTTTTGGGTCCTGACTATTGCCACCGGGTCGTCTTTACCGACGTATTTACCTGCAATATTATGGAGTCTCGCGGTTGATCCCACAGCTCCTGTTAATCCGCTGGCGTTCTCAATGACGCTCTCGATCACATAATGGTTCGGATCACGAAGCAATGTACAAATATCGTAATAATCCACCGGCACTTTGAGAGTAATCACTTTGTCTGCCTCAGTATAATTGACATCCATGATGTTAAACGTAAATCCGGCATTCATGTCAGGAGCCAGTAATAATCCTGCATTGTGATAGGGACTGGCAAAGCACTCAAACAATGGGTAGTTAAAAACTCCGGGGCCGCATTTGTCACCGGCAAATACTATAAATGGTTCAGCCGCCCGCTCTTCAAATTCAATTTCAGCGCTTCCCGGTCCCATTCCCCGGACATTTCCGGAAAATGCATCCTTGAGTAAATCCTGTCCGGCTCCATATAACCCTTGAGATTTGGCAATCTTGGTCGTCTCCACAAATGTGTCCCAGGCAAATTTATGGATATCGGAATTATCAACCCCACGGGTATGTACCATCAACAAGGCTATATCATCACCTGTAAAAGTTACCCGGCCATCTGAAAGTAAGCCGTTTTTGATAGCCGATTGAAGAACTTCTTCCGCTTTAGCAATCATCGCATTGCTTGGCCTATTGTGGCCGCCAATTGAACCTGTGTCAGCCTTGATGACAGAAAGTGTAGTTTTCATATTTACCTCCTCAAAATTTTTTAGTACTTCTAGGTGTGTTATTGTACGTAAGCCAATAAATTCCTGCCGTTCATAGTCGGAGGAATTGCTAAGCCAATGAGATTTAATATTGTCGGTGCTATATCAGCTAACATTCCTGATGGCAATTCCTGAGATTTACCCAAAAGGTCCTTGCTGATGCAGATTACCGGAACGGGATAAGTGGAGTGTTCTGTATCTATTCCTCCAGTGACGGGATCAATCATTTCTTCCACATTACCATGATCGCTAGTTATGATGCAAGCCCCACCGTTAGCCAATAGCAAATCCACAATTTTTCCTACACATTTATCTGTTACTTCACAGGCGGTAATTGCTGCCTTAATATTTCCTGTATGAGCCACCATGTCGGGATTCGCGAAATTAACGACGATGAGGTCATAGTTATTGGCAGCAATTTGTTTTAAGATTGCCTCGGTAATTTCATCGGCACTCATCTCGGGTTTTAGATCATAGGTAGGTACTTTGGCTGAGGGGATTATCAGATGATCTTCGCCAATAAATGGATCCTCCCTTTGACCGTTAAAATAATATGTGACAAACCTTTCTTTTTCTGTCTCAGATACTCTGAGTTGCCGCAAACTAGCCTCTGAAATCACTTTTCCCAAAGGATTTGCTACTACTTGTTCAGGAAATGCAACAGCCACGGGTAACTTTTTTTCGTATTCCGTCATCGTAACGAAAAAAAGATTTTCTAATAACATAGTTCGTTTGAACGGTTCGTGTGTCTCCTGAACCTGGGTGTGTTTTTTGTAATATTTGACAGCGTAGGGATCATATCCGCTCAATTTCGCCTGTTCCGAAAAATCAGTTAAAACAAAGGCTTTGGTTAGTTGGCGCGGCCGGTCTATACGATAATTAAAAAAGATGACTGAATCATTGTGTTTGGTAAGTGCAATCGGACCATCTCCGCGCACAATGAGTGTTGGTTCTATAAATTCATCCGTCACTCCCCGGGCATACGCCTGTGATATTGCTTCCGTGGGACTGTTTGCCGTCAATCCCTGACCTTTTGTGAGTGCTACATAAGCTTTTTCCGTACGTTCCCAGCGCTGGTCCCTGTCCATGGCAAAGTATCTGCCCATGACTGAAGCAATTGTCCCGATACCCACGCGGTTGATTTCATCTTCGACCTGTCTAATATAAGTCACAGCTGATTTGGGAGGGGAATCCCGTCCGTCCGAAATTAAGTGTATAAATACCCGGGAAAAGGCGGCGTTTTTACAGAACCAAAGCAGGGCAAAAAGGTGTTCCATGTTACTGTGCACTCCTCCAGATCCTATGAGACCAATGAGATGCAAATTTGACATGTGACCTTCACAATGGGAAATTGCCGAAAGAAAGGCTTCGTTCTGAAAAAAGCTTCCATCAGCAATCGCCATGTTAATCCTGGGCAAGTCCTGATAGACGACTTTTCCCGCACCGATATTTAAATGACCTGTTTCGGTGTTACCGTCTTCACCTTTTGGTAAACCTACTGCTTCGCCGGAAGCTGCCAATTTACCGTGCGGATAACTCGACCACAGCCGGGGTAAAACGTTTAATTTTGCAAGGCTGACGGCATTGCCGGGTCCCGGTGGAGCAATTCCCCAGCCATCAATAATAATAAGCACCAAAGGACGATTCATATAGTTAGTTTCAGTTCCCGCTCTATCTCCAATAATCTATTGTATTTGGCAACCCGCTCGCCTCTTGCCGGTGCACCGAATTTCACATAGTCGGCGCCAGTTCCTACTGCCAAGTCTGCGATAAAAGCATCATTTGTTTCACCGCTTCTGTGCGACACAATGATTTTAAAATCCCCTGAACGCGCGATCTTAATCACATTGAGAGTCTCAGAAAGAGTCCCAATTTGGTTTGGTTTTACCAAAATCGCCGAACAGGCTTTGTCTTGGATGGCTTTTCGTAGTCTGTCAGGATTGGTAACTAGTAAATCATCACCCACAATAATTACTTCCCGATTCATTTTTTGGGTCAAATTCTGCCAACTTTTCCAGTCATCTTCCGACAAAGGATCTTCAAGAAGCAGCAAGTGATAATTTTTATGTAACTCGACCAGGTAGTCAATAAATTCTTCGCTGGAAAGTGAAGTAGGTCTGTCTTTGATCAGATATGCATCTTCCCGACGAAAATTTGTCGCTGCCAGGTCCATACCCAAAAAAATGTCAAACCCGAATTTGTAACGTGTAGCCCGAATTGCCTCCATAATCGCTTCCAATGCATCAGTATTGGTATATAAATTTGGAACAAAACCTCCCTCGTCACCTACTGAATGAGTGGCATTACGTCCGATAAGAACGGTTTTCAATTTTTGATACACTTCTTCACCGATTTGAAGCGCTTCATGATAAGGTTTGATGGTTGCGGGGACTACATGAAATTCCTGAAAATCTAGGTTTCCGGTCCCATGTTTGCCACCGTTGATAATGTTAAAAGTTGGCGTCGGCATGGCACCTATATTATTTGGTAACTTGCCGTTGATGAGCTCATTTATGTAAGTATACAAAGGTAAATGCACAGCTATTGCTGCTGCGCGGCAAACTGCCAATGAAACAGACAAGATGCTATTGGATCCCAACCGGGATTTATTTTTGGTTCCGTCAATTTCCAACATGAGTGCATCAATTTCCCCTTGCTTGATTACATCAAGACCCCTAAGCCGCGGCGCGATAACGGTATTGACGTTGGCGACAGCTTTCAGTACACCCATACCGGAATACCTGTTGGGATCTTCATCCCGCAATTCGACCGCTTCATATTTACCGATTGATGCGCCACTGGGAATTGAAGCTAAGCAATTTGTTCCATCTGATAAAACGATCGAAGTTTCAATAGTCGGATTGCCACGAGAATCCAATATCTCGTGCGCTTGAATTTGTTTGATGGTTGCCATCATTTACCTTTCACGAGTTTTTTTTCGGCTTCATAGACCGTCTCCCGCACTTGATCCACAACATCACGGTTAACGGAAATTGAAGTTATGCCCCAGGAAACCAACTTCTCGACGAGCTCCGGATAATCAGATGGCGCTTGGCCGCAAATTGAAACTGTAACATGGTGTTTGTGACATGTCTTGATCACCCGTTCAAGTGCCCACAGTACTGCCGGGTCGCGTTCATTAAAAACGTGCGAAACTTCGCTGTTGTCACGGTCAACTCCTAAAATCAACATGGTCAAATCATTAGAGCCGATAGACACTCCATCTATCCCTTGGGCAAGAAATTGTTCCAGCAATATCACATTTGACGGTATTTCTACCATCATCCAGAGTTTGAATGAAGCGCTTCGCGTTAACCCTTCGGCAGAAATGAGTTTTTTGACTTCACCAAGTTCCCAGGGAGTATGAATAAACGGTATCATTAACCATAAGTTTTTAAATCCAAGTTTGTTACGTACGCGCTTGATTGCTTCAAGTTCAAGGTTAAAGACTGCCGGATCTGATAAATATCTGAAACACCCCCTAAACCCCAGCATAGGATTAGCTTCCTCCGGCTCAAAATCTTTACCGCCTTTAAGATTTCTGTATTCGTTAGTACGAAAGTCTGTTGCCCGATAGACAACCGGACGTGGATGAAAGGCTTCACAAAAAACAGCTAATTTGTTGGACAACTCGTTCACAAAAACATGCTGCTTGTGATCTTTGATAAATTTCTTAGGGTGGGTTCCAATTCCTGCAATCATAAATTCTGCGCGCAATAACCCCACACCTTCAACACGCATTTTAGCTACTTCATGAGCTTTTTCCGGCTCTGCTAAATTGACATATAGTTTAGTAGCTGTTTTAAGAATCGAATGAGTTTGCACATTACCTGGGGTAAGACTTTTAATTTCCGGTGTTTCAGTTTTAAGTCCGGCTGATATATATATCCCACCTTTATAAATAACTCCACGGGAACCGTGTACCGTGACTACTTGTCCTGTTTTCAATTCCTTAAGTGCTCCAACTACTCCAACTACCGCAGGTATTCCTAACTCGCGGGAAACGATTGCCGCGTGTGAAGTTCGGCCTCCGGTTTCTGTCACTATGGCTACGACTTTTCTCATCGCCGGCACATAATCAGGATTTGTTTGCGGTGCTACCAAAATATCTCCCGGTTTCACTTTGTCTATTTCATCAACTGATTTAATTATTCTCACCGGACCGCTAGCAATTCCCGGTGAAGCGGGATCACCCTTGAGAAGAACTATATGAGTATGGGAAACTTCATGGCGGTCACCAGCCTGAGATAGGTAAGTCGATTCAGTTTTTTTTATGGTAGTAATCGGCCTGGTTTGAGTGATGTAAATCCGGCCTTTTTCAATTGCCCATTCAATATCCTGCGGAAAATAATAATGTTTTTCAAGTAACTTACCAAACTCTGCAAGTCTCGTTACTTGCGCGTCCGTAATTTTGGACAGTGCCCGCTTAGACTGCGGGACATAATCAATAATAGTTTTACCCCTCTTCAAAAGCATCTGTTTCTCCTGAGAATTTATTTTCTTGTGAGTTATTTCCAAAGAATTTTTGTCTACTTCATAATGATCAGGTGTAACCGCTCCTTGCACAATCAATTCCCCAAGTCCATAAATACCCTCAATCACTATCGTGGATTTCTCACTTGTCACCGGGTTGATGGTAAACATGATGCCTGAAACATCTGACTGAACCATTTTTTGCACCGGCACAGCAATTCCAACTTTGAAATGATCAAATTTGTTCTCTACCCGGTAAAAGATGGCGCGCGCGGTAAAAAGCGATGCCCAGCACAAACGGACATGGTGAACAACTGACGCCTCACCTTTGATATTTAAAAATGTCGCCTGCTGACCCGCAAATGAAGCATTAGGCAGATCTTCAGCAGTCGCAGAAGATCTGACAGCTACGTATGGATCGCGGAGAATTTTACCCATTGCGTGGTAGTATTCGACGATTTCTTTGGCTACCTCTGTGGGAATTTCCGCGGATGAAATAATCTCCTGGGCTTTTTTAGCTGCCGTTTCCAGTTTGTGGCTTTGGGAAACATCCAATCTATGAAGTATGCGCTCCAAGTCATCCTTAATCCCGGTTTTTTCGAGAAATAAATAATATGCCTGTGCAGTAACGATAAATCCATTGGGTACGGGGATGCCGATTTTGGTCATCTCGCCTAAATTTGCGCCTTTTCCGCCGACAAATTCCAAATCATGTTTATCGACATCTTTAAACCAGACAACAAGTTTGGTCATAATTAGAGTATAGGCATAATTTATAATGTTTAGCAAGAGGGGACAATCGAATATCCGGGACTGCCGGGGGTTAAATCTTGACCCACTTTAATCCCAAAATCCGGGGACTTTCACCGTCTTCGGTATTTTCTTCTATCCGGTCCAGATGGAAATATGGAGTAAATGGATTAAGATAATTTTTTAGCGGACGGTGAAAATATTCAAGCACTGCTTTATCCCATAAGGATTTTTTCGTGCGCATTTCTTCCTGAAAGTAGCTTCCGGATTTCATAAACTTATCGTTTTTGTGACCTTTTAATTCCTGGGCTCTCAGGAAAAGCTGATGCCCCGGATGATCAACGATACTTACTAATACACCACTTTTTTTTAATACTCTGTGAACTTCTTTTACAAATACATTTAATTGGGGTAAATATTGTAAAACCATGTTGGCAATCACTACGTCAAAGCTGTCAGCTGCAAGCGGTAGTTTTTTAAGCAAGTTCGCATGCAGAAGAACTACATTTTTATGCGGTTTGGCTTGCTCCTTAGCAAAGGTAAGCAGCCTCTTGGAATAATCTATGCCAACCATTGAATTAGCATAGGGGGCTAATTTTGGAATCAAATACCCGTTACCGCAACCGGCATCAAGAACACGTGCGCCTTTGATGCCTTTGAGGAATTCAAATATGACAGGGTCTATATGTTTCTCGTGCAGCTTATCACCCTTTATACCAATCCCCTTGTGATAAAGTTCTGCCACTTCATCCCATTGGTTAGCAGATAAAACAGGCGAATTATTTTTTTTCATATAAAACTCACTTTCGTTTTCCACCCAAACTTTCAATTTTCACTACTAATTCATTTGTCCTTGAATCAAGAATGTGTTGATTATCAGCCTCAACATTTAGTCGTAATAATGGTTCGGTTTTTGATGCACGTACATTAAACCAATAATCTTTATACCATACTGTGATTCCATCAAGTTCATCTTTTGAAACTGAATCTCTAAAACCATTTTTAATCGATTCAACCGCTTTTGGAATATCGGATACGACAAAATTAATTTCTCCGCTTGCGGGATACACATCAAGCTCATCAACCAATTCAGAAAGTTTTTTATCCTGTGAGGACAAAAGGGACAATACCATAAGCGCGACCAACACTCCGCTCTCTGCTCTGAAAAAATCTCTTATATAGTAATGTCCTGAGTGTTCACCGGCAAAAATCGCGTCAGTTTCTTTCATATAAGTCTTAATATAGCTATGGCCTACTCGTACTCTTCTACTTTTACCCCCGTGTTTCCCAATTATCTCTGGGACAATTCGTCCACAAATAGCGTTGTAAAGAATCAATTCTCCAGGATGTTTTTGTAGCACGTAGCGAGCTAGCAATGCGGTAGTTACTGTTCCAGAAATAAATCGGCCACGATCATCGATTAGAAACATGCGATCTGCATCTCCATCAAATGTCAAACCAACATCTCCTTTTATTTCTAAAATTTTATCTATCAATGTACGATTGTTTTCTGGCACCAAAGGATTAGGAATATGATTAGGGAAACTTCCATCAAGTTCAAAAAAAAGTGGTGTTATTTTCATAGGAAGATTCTCAAATACATAAGGTATCATTTTCCCTGCCATACCATTACCTGCATCTACCACCACTGACAGAGGTTTATATGAATTAGTGTCTACTAAAGATAATACCTTTTGCTTCCACTCTTCCATGACATTGATTTGGGTTACTTTTCCCGATGTAGTAGATTGAGTAAGCGGCCCTTGAGAAATCAAATCTCTCACTTCATATAACCCACTATCACTCGTTACCGCAATAGGGCCCTTTTTGACAACCTTTAAACCGTTGTATTCTGGAGGATTGTGCGAAGCAGAAATCATTAGTACCAAATCATATTCTCTAGTTCCTGCAATAAAATATTGCATTTCGGTGCCACCAAGTCCTGCATCATATACATCTACTCCCAATGAAGTCAACACTTCAATTAATCCATTTTTTATTTCTTCTCCCGAGAGTCGCATGTCGCGCACGATAGCAACTGTTTTAGGTTGAAATTTTCTAACTAGTGCGTGCGCGATGGCTTTAGCAACTTCCCCATTAATTTGGTTAGGGTAAGTACCACGAATATCATAATCTTTAAAAATTTTAGTATCTATATTCATAATTTCCTCCTATTATATTTCCACAAAAAAACAACTTCATCTCACTTGCTAAATTAAAAGCTGATAAACCGGATTTTATTTTAACATCTATAGTAAAGAGTTGCTCATGAAGTTTTAGCAGTTGATCCCAAGTAAAATGCTGGGCTTGCTTGGCTATCCTGGCTGCTTGCCAAGGAGCCAACTCATGAGCTGATTTCCCTAAATCCTTAACCATCATAAGTAAACGCACTTGCCTTATAAGCATTGCAAATATCAACTCAGGGCTATCTTTTTTTAGGGATAACGTCAATAGCTCAAGTACGTTTCCCGAATTCCCCGGGAGTATTGATTCTACCAGCTGAAAAATTATTTTGTCAGGTCTAAACAATGCAATATCGGTGTTTTTAGGAAACTGATTTATTGCGGTTTTGGATAATTCTTTTTCTTCCCAAAACACCACCGTCACCTCTTGAGGAATTCTTTCAATTTGTTGCAAAAACGGCACGAAATCTGCTGTTTTACGGGTAAAACGCTTCGTGAAAAGATTTTCGATAATCACAAGCCGCTCCATTCCGAATAATGAATTTGTTTGCAAGGCTTGTTCCACATCCGTAAGAGTTACGGTTTTACCGTCCAGGGAGATAATCTCCTTATCTGAAGCCTTTTGCTTAATGTTGGTCAATTCCTTTCTGGAGCGTTCAATATTGTCGCCGTGAAGAAGGTGAAGCATAGTATTATTTATTCATCAAATATTGTCTAAACAACCGCTCAACAGTATGATGATCAATCGCATGATATCTCCCCCGGTGGGGAACCAATGCGCCTGAAAAACTCTTGGGAATATGCATCAACTCATGGATAAGTACGCGCTTCTGGTCATCCTGGCTGAGGTGATCGAATTTTTCGGATAAGACCTCAACCACATAATGAGCTTCAACTTTTAATGCCAATTGCCACACTTTAGGAAGTGACCAAATGCGAGCTCTCGCCCGGGATGTGGAACCGAAGCTGCGAAAACACACTAAACGCCGGGCATCGATGTACTCAAATTTCAACCGTTCAACTAAATAGGTAAGTTCTGTGTGTATGTCAGGAGCCGGATCCCAAACCATTTCGCCTTTTTTTCGTTGCATAAACTTAACTATTGTAACACTTGATTGGCATGATGATTTAACCAATCTTTTACCTCTGCAAGTAATTTGATATTTGTTTTTTTATAGCCGATGATTTTCTTCGCATATTCCAAACCAAACCAGCGCGCGTCCAGGATGCCTTCCTCATGCTGCGGTTGGGGTTTAACATTTTTGACAACGGAAAATAAATAATACATGACTTTTTTCTTAATTAAATCACCTTCCCAATGATAGTAATACTGGATTGGCATCAGATCTGCTAGCCATTTAAGCGGGTGGACGCCTGTTTCTTCATGAATTTCGCGTTCCGCAGCTACCCGTGCGTCTTCACCTACCTCAATCAATCCTTTGGGAAATGTCCATACGCCGTTCTTATCCTTAAGCAGTAAAATAGAAGGATTAGTTGTAGGTAAGAATACGAGTCCGCCGGCAGAAACTTCGTATTTCATCGTGGAGTATTATATATCAGACCTGAAATAATAGCGTTTATTTTTAAGTTGTATTGGTAAATAGCTTTCCTTGGAATATTTTTCATAACCCTTCCCATACGCCAGTTCTTTCATCAAACGTGTCGGCGCATTACGAACCACTAAAGGTATAGGCAAATTGCCGTGTTTCTTAACGTCTTCCACGGCGCGAAAATATGCTTCATACGCACTGCGGTCTTTTTTGGCCTGGGAGAGATACACGACACCATGAGCAAGATTTATCGCACATTCGGGATAACCTATTACTTCACACGCTCTGAACACGCCATTGGCTACAACTAAAGCGGTGGGTTGAATAACCCCGATATCTTCAGATGCAAAAATGACCATCCGTCTGGCGATAAACAACGGATCCTCTCCCGCCTCAACCATTCGGGCCAAATAATAAAGGGCGCTATCCACTTGTGAAGCCCGCATTGATTTGATAAATGCGGAAATCGTATTGTAATGTTCTTCACCTATTAAATCATAGAGCAGGTGTTCTTTTTGAAAAGCCTGTTTCAAAATAGGCAGTCCCAAATCAGTCTCTTTGGTTAATTTATCTGCAACTTCAAGAGTATTTAACAAAATTCTTGCATCACCATTGGCGGCTTCGACCAAAAAATTTCGCGCATCTTTTGAGATGCTTTTTTTTAATTCTAATAAAGCACGGATGGAGATTTTAGTTAACTCCTTTTCATTTAAACGGTTGAGAACCAAAACGTGGCTCCGTGAAAGAAGCGGTCCGATGACTTCAAAAGACGGATTTTCTGTCGTCGCCCCAATCAAAATAATAGTGCCTTTTTCCACATGTGGCAGAAATGCATCCTGTTGGGCTTTGTTGAACCTGTGTAGCTCATCTATAAATAGTACGGTGCGTTGGGCTTTGAGTTTTCCCGAACTTTCAGCTTCTTGGATAATTCTCCGTACATCTTCAAGCTTGGCTGTAACGGCTGATTGAAAAATGAACTGTGCGTTGATATACCTAGCTAATAAATGGGCTAATGTCGTCTTACCTGTTCCGGGTGGACCCCAAAGTATTAGAGACGGAAGAGTATCGCTTTGAATAAGTTTTGTAGGAATCCCGCCTATCCCAACCAAATGATCTTGACCTACAAATTCCGAAAACTTCTGTGGACGCAATCTCTCAGCCAAGGGTGATATAGACACCATAGATCCAAATTAATCGAAATAAACCCGAAAGTCAACCCTGCTGAAAAAACCAACTGGTACATATCATATACTGCTATAATACTCATGATGAATGCCCAGGAACTTCGCCAAAAACATAAGCAAATAATCTACCGGAAATTTTCCTGGAAATTTGCTAAAACCTTAGATATCAGTTTTGAATATTTCATACCCCCAAATCTGACTTTCAAACCAAATTTGCAAATCCATTTTCCTGATACCACCTGCAAATCCGAACCATCTGCTGCACTCATGGATAATCTCGTATTTCACCTAGGGTTAATCGATATGTTTTCTTACTGGAAACTGGTTTGCGCACCGGTTATCAAAATACAGGCGGGCTATCTTTCCAAAAATCAAGTTTCCTGGTGGCACAAACTGCTTATAAACGGCATGGGTGAGTATTTTTATAAAAACCGAATTGATTTTACTGAACCAGCTTTTGTCACCTGGAAGGCAGAATCAACTAACAAATTTGCGCCTACCAAGATTGAAACAACCAATAAATATTTAGTGCTGATGGGTGGAGGCAAAGACTCATTATTAGTCCAGAAAATTTTGCAGGAACAGCAAAAATCCACCCTGTGCCTTTGGGTCAATCCCTTGCCAGGAAAAAGTATTCGACCTCCCGTTTCGGATCAACCGTTAATTCAGGTGCATCGTCAAATTGATCCGCTTCTTTTCCAACTAAACCAGGAAAATTACCTCAACGGCCATGTGCCTTATTCTGCGTATTTGGCTTTCCTCTCACTCCTAGCAGCCACTATTACCGGAAGCAAATATGTTGTCGTCGGCAATGAAAAAAGCGCCGACGAAGCAAACGTCCTGTACTTGGGCCAAAAGATCAACCACCAGTATTCAAAATCTTATGAATTTGAGAAATATTTCCGGGGTTATGCTGTTAGGAATATTTCTCCCGATATTTCCTATTTCAGCTTTCTTCGCCCGCTTTATGAATTGCAGATAACCAAGTTGTTTAGTAAATACACCCAATATTTCACTACCTTCTCGAGCTGCAACCGTTATAAAAGCTCAGGAATCTGGTGCGGTAAATGCCCCAAATGCCTCTCAATTTTCCTGCTTTTGTCTCCATTTACCGGAATTTCCAAAATGAGCAAAATATTCGGGTTTAATCTACTTGACGAGACAACTCTGCTTCCCCTTTTCAAAACAATGATTGATGAAAAAGAAGTAAAGCCTTTTGAATGTGTGGCAACTTATGAAGAAACCAATGTAGCCGCGTATCTAATCTTAAAAAAGATACAAAGCATGGACAACTTACCAGTATTAATCAACTATTTTAAAACGAATATTTTGCCCAATTCAACCGACTGGGAAAAAAGATCTCACGAATTGTTAACCCAATGGGATGACCGGCATTTTTTACCCGATGATCTGGCCAAATATTTAAAAAATTAAGTTGCATATGCAAATAGCTGAACTTAAAGACAAAAAAATACTCATCCTGGGACTGGGAAATGAAGGCCTCTCAACTTTTCGATTTCTCAGGCGGAAGTTTCCCGCAGTTCAACTGAGTGTAGCAGACAGACGGGAATTTTCTGAGTTTCAAAAAAGTGTTCAAAAAGATCTGCAAAACGCACAAACAACACCGCTGTTAGGAAAAAAATATTTGGATACTCTTACAAATTTTGAAATTATTATCAAGGCTCCGGGTATCTCGCCCTATCAATCACCAATACCGGAAGCGCTAAAACAAGGCATTCAATTTACATCTCAGACCGAGCTTTTTTTTGATAATTTTTCCGGTAGGATTATCGGAGTAACCGGTACCAAAGGTAAAAGTACCACAACTTCACTTATTTATCATATATTGAAAAGCTCCGGGATGGATATAGAGATAGGTGGCAACATCGGTTTGCCCGCGCTGGAATTGTTGGAGACAAATTGCAAGTGGGCAGTACTGGAACTATCCTCGCACCAGTTGTGGCATCTAACCAAGAGTCCACACATCGCGGTTTTTTTGAATATCTTTAAAGATCATCTAGACTATTCTGATTTTCCTAACTATTTTTCAGCAAAGAAAAATATCGCCAGATTTCAGATCCAGTCTGACCATTTTGTTTACAATATAAATTTTTCGGAACTTACCAAGTTTGCTAATAATTTAAAAAGTAAAATCTGGACTTTCGGCAATACCAGTTATTCTCCAGTTGCAATTAATAACAAAATGCTTCCCGGAATTGCAAATTTTCAAAATACGGAAGCTACCAAGATAGTATCCCGGATATTGGGAGTTACGGACGAAGTTTTTCAAAATCACCTACAAACTTTTATTCCGCTTCCGGGAAGACTAGAGAAATTAGGAGTATTTGATGGATTAACAGTATATGAAGATTATCTGGCAACCATACCGGAGGCAACACTGAATGCCTTAGATGCATTGTCCGGTAGTATTCGCTGTCTATTTTTGGGAGGTCATGAACGAAAGCAGAATTATCAAAAGGTACTTAGTGTTGTACTCAGGCAACAGATTCCCCTGATTATTCTTTTTCCTGCAAATGGATTGAGGATTCAAGCCGAATTGGAATCCATGGCGACAACTTTTAAACCTCGGACAATTATCGTTTCCTCGATGAAAGAAGCTGTTACCCAAATGTTTACACACTCCCTAAAACCGGGAATCGCTCTTTTTTCAACCGGTGCTCCATCATTTGGCATGTTCAAAGATTATAAGGACCGCAGCCTGCAATTGCGCTACTGGTTACATAAGCTTACGGACTCCAAACCCAATTAACGTAAACTTGGGTGATTGATTATGATCGCGTATAGGAAACATAGGTCATTTCTGTTGACAATGGAAGTTGAGTCCTGATGAGTTTATCGATAACTGATTTACACGCACCTTGGTCAATCGTTTATTTAATTGTTCCAACAATTGACCAGGTAAACGGCCAATCATGATATTTGCAGCTTGGGTTTCCCAAAAATTCAACCCTTCAAATTGTGCGTCTTTCACAAATACACCTGCCGGATTTTTCCCGTCGTTTTTTATGACGACATTTATCTTTAAATTTCTTGGTTGCTTCACTTCTATAACAATCTGCGCGGAATCGTCATTTTGCGGAATATATTCTAAATTTCCCAACTTAATATTTGTTAACTTGAACTCAGCCAAAATTTCCGGCAATAATATCATAAGCTCTTTAGGTATTTCGGCTGAACTTGTTAAATGGGTGAATATCGCTTCTTTGTGGTTATCCAAAGTTTCAGTCAAATTCCGGGGAACCAGAGGATCAGTTTTTTCAGGAACTGGTGGATTTACCTGAGCAGGTGCTGCATTGGTAACAGGCTTTTTTGCAGGTTTTGGCTTAGGCTTAGCTTTTACTTCAGGTGTCGGCAGATCGACCCTAGCTGATGTTTCAGCGGGAGCAGGCTTTACTTTCGCTGCTGCAGGTAATGCTTTAGTTTCTGCAGGAAGTTGAGATGCGGATAATGCACTAGGTATTTCCTGCTTAGGTTGCGCAGGTGTTGGCGGTAATTGTTCCTTTGAAGAATGAATAGCCGGTTTAAAAACAATTGGCAGAGGAACCAATTCAGTATTTTGCTCATAAGCCGGAATTTGGGTTAAACCAATTCGATCATGCTTTCCAAGACCTACCGGCAAATATTCCCCGTCATGTTGCCTAGGCAGACCAAATGCTGAAAGGTTCCAAATTCCAACCTGATTAACAAATTCATATAACTGACTTGGCCACATATACCCCAACACATTTTCATGCCCAATCATTTTGACGATTTGTTGGGCAGCCTTTTGTAAGGCTCCGGCTGTCATAATTGCTCCGTCTGAAATAGTCGCCTGTTCGCCTGATCCACTATACAAAGTCATCGGCACAAATACGGGAGTTGTATCAGTCAGATATCTGCCAACCAGATTATGCTTCAATAATATATTCCACCCTGATCTGGTCAACTGATAGTATTCCCCTACAGAGGCGACAACTTCCACTTCATATTGGCCGGCCGTTTCCCAATAATGTAGCCTGTTCGCGGGATAACCTGCAGCACTTTTTATTCCCGGTTTGTGTTCAAGAATAACCGGCGGCCGGAATTTAACATCCGTATTTGAAGCAGTCCATCTTTCACGATCATTAACGATTCCACGGTTTAAATAACCAAACGCTTGTTCGATCTCCAATGGAGGAGTGTTAAAAGAACTATTGATGGGGGGGGGGGGGGGGGGGGGGGGGGGGGGGGGGGGGGGGGGGGGGGGGGG
>CAYHKY010000016.1:0-24494 GCA_964357355.1 uncultured Gammaproteobacteria bacterium
TAAAGAAAACCTGGAAAATTTATGATAATGGCAACAATTTGATACAATTGTAAATATAAATATCGTAAAGGTGGTGGATAAACGAGTTCTCAACATGAGGGGTTTTGGTGATACATATGGATATCATCTGGTAGCTACGGGAAGAGCTGATGTTTTTTTTTGAATTTGGTCCAAAAGCCTGGGATGTTTCAGCTTATCAAATAATTATAAAACAGGCAGGTGGTATGTATTCAGATTTTGAAGGAAACGAGTTTGCTTTAGGAGGAACTTCTCTGGCAACCAATGGTTTACTTCATGAAGAAATGCTCAAAATCATTAAAGTAGCATAAAAATTCCAAAGCACGCACCTTAAATTTGTCAGATATAGTTTTACAGGTTTTTGTCAACCAAAAAATCGTTCCAATTCAGGTCATTTTTTATTAACTGACTTTATCAGCGCTTTAACCTGAGGTAACAAACCATAAGCGTATCCAACGGGCAATTCATCAAAGTAATTTTTTAACGTTGGCTTAGCACTTGGAACATAAGGATCTTTGGTCACTACACGATCATTTCTAAATATGTCATTTAAAAAAAACATAAAATCAGGGTTAAGATAACTTGGTGACTTTGGGTTGCCATAATCGGCTACCATTACTTGTAGTCCAGTTTTTTTCCATTTCCTCTTAAATGCAGGTGTGAGATGGTTTTCGCGACCATCAAGCATTCCACCTCCAGCAACGTCGCTAGTACCAATCATAACCATATCTATTCCAGTAGATAATATTCTACCTGTACACATCGCAGAACAAAGTTCTCGAGTAGTTACGATTATTTTTTTATCAACTTTGTCGGGAGCTTTTCGCTTCAAAATGAGTCGTAAATGATCCCTGTCCTCCCAGGCAGTTATGACAGATTGTTCTGCATGGTACCTCTTTGAATTCATAGATTAAGCTCTGTTGTGATCCGCAAATATATATTCTATGCCTGCTTCTCTGATAACCATAAGTGCGCCAATCGGATTATTACCAGTTATAACTGCTTTTAACCCTTCCCAACAGGCTAAAGATAAATACTGCTGAAAAGTATAGTCATTTGCATCAGTAAACATTTTTTCAACCATCTGCGGTCCGTATACGAATAAAAGATATTTATTTTCTCCCGCAAGAGCTGCTGCAGCTACAGGATCAAGCCCAAGAACACCACAAAGGTCATCCGTTGCAGCATCTAGCCATGATTGTTCATTATTTAAACTCATTATTTTTGATTAATTGGAAATCTTTAGATTTATTTAATTTTACAGCTTTTGTTGACAATCAAAATAAAAATATCTCTTAACCGCAAACTGGAGAATTCAAGAAATGATTGCAATTCTGTTTCCATCGTTACAGCGATGAGGATTTATAGGAGTAAGAAATTTCTTATTAGCCATGTTTTAATTTGCTGCGGGGCTAGGATTCGAACCTAGAATACCTTGCTCCAAAGGCAAGTGTCCTACCATTGAACGACCCCGCAATGTTTATATTTTACTTTAATTTTCACTTGGGATCCAGCTTCTTTAATTTTGTTGAAGAAATTGTAGAAGCGCATGTCCGGTGAGGCTACCCGGACGAATACGTTTTAGTTTATATCGATTCGGATAAGATTGTCCTATTCCTAAATCTGTCGTAGATGCAGTTTTAAAACCGGCTTCCCTCACAATTTTGATTAAATCATTTGAATAGCTTCCGTAAGGATAGGAGTAATGCTCAATTTTTTTATTGAGTATCTTCTCAAGAGCCAACTTACTACCTGCTATTTCTTCACGTGCAGCGTCCAATGAGAGAGCATTTAGGTTGGGATGATTGATGCTATGAGAGGCAATTTCAACCAGATTATTTTGATTTATGTCTAAAAATTGCTGCATTGTCAGGTAATTATGTGTACTATCAAGAAAACCATTTGTCATATAGAGAACAACCGGTATGTGAAAATGACTGATAATTGGCAGGACGTCGGAATAAAAATCCCTGTACCCATCATCAAAAGATAGTATTATCGGATTCTCTGGAAGCGAAACACCTTTTTCAAAGTAGTCAGTTAATTGTGAAAGTTTAATTGGATGGTATCCATGAGCTAATAATATCAAGAGTTGTGACTCAAAGGTAGAAGGCGTGATGCTTAGTGATTGCCTAATAGTATCTCTGGTGTCTGTTACCACCTCGATATAATGGTAAACTAGAATAGGCAATTTTAGAGTTTTTGACTGGTGTTCATAAATAGCAAGTGTCTGGCCTAAATGATCCAGAGAAATGCTTAGCATTTTTGTTGCAGAATTAAACCGATTGAAGTGGTTAAATATTAAAAATGCACTTCCAAGAACAAGTAATGTAATAGTTGCTAAAAATATAAACTGGGTGTTTGCCTGATATTGAAAACGCGTTCTCATCACGCGTAATTATAGCAAGTTTAACCTTCAACGCGTACTTGAGCGGTGGAAGGGACTTGACACTCGGCAGTTTTCGATCCATCAGTGGACGGAGAGAAAATACTGCCGGTGATACCCGGTAGTGGCAACACTCGGCAGTTCCCGATTTAATCGGGAATACTGCCGGTGATCCTGCTTTGCAGGGAACCTTCGACAAGCCACATAATTGGCCTGCAAGCTTTTAACAACGAACTATGAGCGGTGGAAGGGACTTGAACCCTCGACCTTCTCCTTGGCAAGGAGACGTTCTACCACTGAACTACCACCGCATCATGGGACAAAACCTAAGGTTTTTTCCCAACGATTTTCCGCCAGATGTGTCGAAGCGGATCTTCTTCAACCTTTCCGCTTCGACGATTATATCGTATATGCGTAAGGTCTACTTTAATCCGTTGTGCCGAGGGCGTGAGTCGAACACGCATAACCTGTTTTTCAGACAGGCGCCGTGACCACCTTGGCTACCTCGGCAACTGGTGGGCTCGTAGGGATTTGAACCCCAGACCTTCACAATGTCAATGTGACGCTCTAACCAACTGAGCTACGAGCCCTTTACAGAAGTAATTTTAACAGAAAGTCATATTCTGTGAAAGATCAACAATTTTGGAAATTATTTTAATTAAACCAAAGCAGTTTGAGACCATTTTGGCAATACGTGATTGACATCCTTTTTTAGCGAGGCGTACAATTTGTATTACATATTACATCTTCACGAAAAAGGGGATTAAATTTATGGACTTCTATCTTTCTGATCTATTGGGAAATTCGATTTTTAACCAAAGCCGTGAAAAAATAGGCGTGCTCACTGACGTAGTTATTACGGAAATAAACCGTCCTTATCCCCAAATACACGGATTTGTTGTCAAGCGAGGTTTAAATAAACAGGCAGTGTTTATCCCGCAGTACGAAGTTGATGACATCATGGATGATCGGCTGCGCTTGTTAAGTGATGTTGTCGATTTAACTCCCTTTGTACAACGGGCGGACGAAGTACTTCTTACCAAAGATGTCTACGATAAACAAATTGTCGATATAGATGACAGACGGCTTACCCGTGTCAATGACCTATTACTCACCTACAAAGAAAAACAGTTATTTCTCAAAGGAGTCGATGTCAGTTCGGTCGGGGTTCTGAAACGATTAAATATACCTATTCTACCTTTTCTAAAACCGAATATTGTTGCGTGGGAAGATGTTCAGTTTTTAGGCGGCCCTTCACCAATGAAATTTAAAATCCAATACAAAAATTTGGAAAGTTTGCATCCTGTAGATATCGCCCGCATTATATTTGAAGGACCGGGATATAAGCAGGGTAGCAAAGTACTGTCCCAACTCAAAGATCCGATTGCTGCCGATATTATTGAAGAGCTATCACCAAAGCTGCAGAAAAACTTGATTGAGTCGATGAAGATTGAGGATGTTGCAGGACTAATCGCACACATGAGCCCAGATAAGGCTGCTGATGTATTAGTGGCAATGGGACCAGAGTATAAGCAGAAAATACTGCCTATTTTACCTCCTAATGAGCGGAAAGAAATTGAAATTTTACTTACATATCCGGAGCATACTACCGGCGCATTTATGACTACTGATTATTTAGCTGTACCAGCCGGCATTACTATCGAAAAACTCTTTAGATATCTTAAAGAACATAAAGATGCGCCTGATTTTATGTACTATATCTTCGTATTGGAAAATGAATATAGCAATCGCCTTATTGGAGTAATTTCAAATCACGATCTTTTTAAGGCAGATGCACGTGACCGAATTGACACGATAATGACTAAGAAAATTATAACTACTTCCGCACACGAGTCTATAAAAAATACGCTTAAAAAAATGTACCGTTACAATCTCTCGGCTCTTCCTGTTGTGAGTTCTCCGGGGTATAAATTGCTGGGAATTGTTACTTTCAGAGACGCGATAAATGCTTATTTACCCAAGCGCTGGAAAACACAGATAAATCGTCTATTTACAAACGGAGGCTAAATGCTTACGCAATTACGTAAACTGGTACAAATTCCAACGAAAATTTTTAATCTGATCAAGCGATTCAGATTGCACTATTTGGCATTTCTAGGACCAGGATTGATAGCAACTGCTGCGGGAAATGATGCAGGAGGTATCGCAACATATTCTGTAGCAGGAGCACTTTTTGGTTATTCCATACTTTGGATCATGGTTCCGCTTACGGTAAGTTTTATCCTGGTTCAGGAAATGAGCGCAAGGCTAGGCGCTGTTACAGGTAAAGGATTTTCAGATCTAGTTCGCGAAAATTTTAGCCTGAGAACTACAGTTGCCATGATGACTCTGCTTCTATTAGGAAATGCCGGTATTGTCGTATCTGAATTTGCCGGAATAGCAGCGAGTCTTGAGCTTTTTGGAATTACGAAATATATAAGTGTCCCCATTGCCGCAATCTTCATCTGGTGGCTCATCGTTAAAGGAAATTATCATAAAATTGAGCGAGTTTTCCTGCTGATGAGCGGTATATTATTAAGTTATATTGTGGCGGCATTTCTGTCTAAACCTGATCCAACGCAAATACTTACAGGACTTCTGATACCGACAGTTCATCAAGATATATCTTTCCTAATGTATGGCATAGCACTTGTTGGTACAACTATCGCTCCCTTTATGCAAATATATGCACAAGCCTCTGTGGTTGAAAAAGGTATCACAGTAAATGATCTGAAGTTGGAACGCTTGGATACGATAGTAGGAACTGTTTTTGCCAATATTGTGGCCGTATTTATCATTATTGCAACTGCAGCTACTCTTCATCCTCTAGGCATTCGCATAGAAACCGCAGCCGATGCTGCTCGGGCACTTACTCCGTTTGCGGGTGATTATGCGCGTATTTTGTTTGGCGTGGGTCTTCTGGGGGCATCACTTCTGGCTGCCGGGGTGGTTCCGCTTACTACAGCCTTTGCGATTTCAAACGCTTTTGGCTGGGAATCTGGAGTCAATCGGAGCTTAGACGAGGCGCCTATTTTTTATGCAATATTTACAATATTGATAGTGATGGCGGCTACCATAATCTTGACTCCTGCCGTGTCACTCATTCAGATACTGGTGGGATTTCAGGTGGTAAACGGGATACTCCTACCCATTGAGTTAGTGTTTATGATGAAGCTTGCCAATAATTCGGTCCTGATGGGAAAATATCGTAATGGCAAAGTCTTTAATCTGATCATCTGGGCTACTATCATAATCGTAGGTAGCGCCAGTTTGTTGCTAGTAGGCTCTGTAGTTTTTGGCTACTTGGAAAGAATATGGCGCCTGCTATCTGCTTGACAGGCTAATGTGGATAGCTGTATAGTAGTAAATATCAGATTTATTTTCTCGTCTGCATGAGGACTAACCAACTTCAAAGAGAAACGTATCCGGACGAACCGGAAAATTAAGTACCGTTTTATCCTTACATTGGAACCTCCTGATCTTATCGGGATGTAAGAGTAAGCGGTTTTTTTTGTATGAAAAATGATTCTGAATATTTAAATAATTTACGCCATACCTGCGCTCATTTGCTGGCCAAAGCTGTCAAAGATTTGTGGCCGGGGACTCATAATGCAATTGGTCCGGCAATTGAAAATGGTTTTTATCAGGATTTTGATTTTGGTGAGATTAAAATTTCCGAGGCTGATTTACCCAGGATAGAGGAAAAAATGAGACAAATTCTGCCTACCTGGAAACACTTCGTATTTAATGAAGTAACTTTAGATGAAGCGAAGGAACTTTTTAAAGAAAATCCATATAAAATTGAACTCGTAGAAGAATTTGCAAAGGGTGGCAAAAAGTTATTAACAAATGATCCGGGAAATTTTCTCGACCTTTGCAAAATGGGTCATGCTAAATATCCTCATAAAGAACTCCGGATTTTCAAACTTCTCTCAATTGCCGGTGCATATTGGCGGGGAAGTGAAAAAAATAAAATGCTGACCCGCATTTATGGCACCTGTTTCCCGAAGCAAAATGAATTGGATGAATATCTTAAACAACAGGAAGAAGTAAAAAAACGTGATCACCGACGTTTGGGCAAAGATTTGGATTTATTTTCCACAAATCCACTCACCGGACAAGGATTAATTCTTTGGCATCCAAAATTAGCGGTCGTGCGGAACATAGTAGAGCAATTTTGGCGGGATGAACATTATAAGCGCGGCTACCAATTGGTTTTTACACCGCACATTGCGAGCATGGATATGTTTGTAATAAGTAGGCATTTATCGAAATATGTGAATTCGATGTTTCCGGTGATGTTACATCAATATATCGAAGGCGAGAGTGCACCGGACTACACGACAGATGAAGTCCTTAAACCCATGAACTGCCCGAATCATATCCAAATATTTAAGGCAAATCCCAGAAGTTATCGTGAGTTGCCGCTTAGGATAGGAGAACTCGGAACAGTTTACAGATACGAAAGAGCTGGTGTTTTACACGGTTTGACGCGCGTCAGAGGATTTACCCAGGATGATTCACATATTTTTTGTACCTCAGAACAGGTAATATCTGAAGTAAGGGGGGTTTTGCAACTGATGAAATATGTGTACGCTCTTTTTGGGTTCAAAGATTACCAAGCTTATATTGCAACCCGACCTGTGAAATATCTGGGAACTTTAGAGATGTGGCAGTTTGCAGAAGAATCTTTAATGAAAGCAGCGAAAGAAGAAGGGTTTGATTACAAAATTGATGCAGGGGAAGGTGTGTTTTATGGTCCGAAAATTGACCTGAAAGTCAAGGATTCCATCGGCAGGGAATGGCAATTGGGTACAGTTCAGTTTGATTTTAATCAACCAGCTAGCGCGGCATCAACCCCTGACGATCTGGAAGATTTCTGGAAACTAAAGACATTTCAGCAAATTTTCAAGACAAAAGAAAAACTTGCTAAATATCTCGATAAATTAGGCCGCGGCTTCAATGTAACTTATGTCGATTCAAACGGTCAGGAAAAACAATGTGTAATGATACATCGGGTGGTATTTGGCTCTATGGAGCGCTTTTTCGGGATCCTCATCGAACACTTTGGTGGGGCGTTTCCCCTCTGGCTCGCACCTACACAAGTCAAAGTCGTTCCTATTGCCCAGCGTCATGTTGTTGTAGGACGAAAATTCCTGCAGCAACTTCAAGAAGCAGGCGTCAGAGCTGAAATTGACGACCGCAATGAGCGTATGCAAGCTAAAATAAGAGATGCCACGTTGCAAAAAATACCTTATATGGCTATAATTGGTGATAAAGAAATTGAAAATCAAGAAATCTCGGTAAGAAGCCGGGATAATAAAATTTCCGGCAGCCTAACAGTTGCCAGATTTTTAGGCAAACTCAAAGAAGAAATTGAAACCAAGAGGTAAATTTTACCGATTAAATTATTTTATTCAAGCATCCGAATTAAGGTTGCTTGATGCGCAAGGCAAGCAAATCGGCATTGTAAAAAAAGAAGAGGCCTTGCGGATGGCACGTGAACAGGGGATTGACGTGGTTGAGATTTCCGGAAATGCAAAACCTCCTGTCGCAAAGCTCATTGATTTTAAAAAGTTTAAGTATTTGGAAGCCAAGCGCGAACAAGATGAGAAACGAAAACAAAAACATGTCGGAATAAAAGAAGTGCGTGTTCGGCCATTTATAGGCGAACATGACTTGGAAGTTAGAGTAGTCCAGGCACAAGGATTTTTAAATGCGGGTAACCAACTTAAAATATCAGTCCCATTTAGAGGTAGGGAAATCACACGTAAGGAATTTGGATTTGATGTATTGAAACGATTCACTGATCGGTTGAAGGAATTTAAAATGGTGCGCCCGGGACATATGGAGGGAAGGGTGTTAGTAGCAATGCTAGCGCCGCACAAAAGCAATCCCAAATTACCAACCCAGGAAACAATATGAAAGTTAAAACAAGAAAAATGGCCTTTAAAAGATTTAAAATCTCAGCAGGTGGAATCATCATGCGTGGTTCCCAGAATTCCCGACATCTAAAAGCCAGCAAGTCGCATAGGCAATTACGCAGATTTAGGACAGTAAAAGGGGTAAGTGCCGGCTTTGAAAAAGTGATTCGCGAATTTTTACCGTATTCAGGGTAATTAGAAAGGAAAAAATATGGCTAGAGTCAAAAGAGGTGTTACCACACATAGTAAACATAAACGGCTGCTTAGTCTTACAAAAGGTTACCGAATGACCAAAAGTCGTTTGGTCAAAGTAGCAAAGGAAGCTTCCCTACATGCTGGAGAATACGCTTTTGCCGGCAGGCGTCTAAAAAGACGCGACGTCAGGCGTTTATGGATATCGCGTATCAATCAATCTACCCAACAGATGGATTTGAGATACAGCCAATTTATAAATGCTTTGAAAAAGGCTGATATTCCTCTCGACCGTAAAATGTTAGCTGATTTGGCGGTTAACGATCCACATGTTTTCAAGATCATTGTCGATAAAGTCAAACATTACGTCAATTAGATCGCATTTATATAAATATGAATGGCAGCAATTTATTTACACTTTTTCCATTTAAACTCTCAAAGGGGAGTTAAGAGTGGTGTAGATAAAACAGTAAAGCCTAACACTAACTCAAGACTCCCGTAAGGGAGTTTTTTGATGGCTGGTTAATTTAATCGCAAAACTCTACAATAAATAAATATTATTTATATGACCAAGCTTATATTCCTAACCGATAGTTACAGAAAAACTCTTAGAACGAAAGTGCTTGAAATCAAGCAAAAAGGCGATCATTTCGAAATTATGCTCGAGGAGACCATCTTTTATCCTGAAGGAGGAGGCCAACCATCAGACAAAGGAGAGATTCTGGGTAAGAAGGGCAGGTTTCAAGTCACCCATGTGCGGCTGCAAAACGGCAACGCTGTCCACGAAGGTAAGCTAACTGGGCAAATAGAAGTAAATGAACAGGTTAATCTTGCCATCGACTGGCAACTTCGTTTGCAGAATATGCGGACTCATTCGGCGGGACACGTACTTCACGAAATCATCATGGAAACAATTCCCGGCCTTACTCCCGTCAAAGGCGAACATGCCAAACACCCCTTTATTGAATATCAAGGCTCTATAAATCCCAAATTAGCTCCGGTCCTTGAGAAAAAAACTAATATGCTTATCTCTGCGGACCGAAAATTGAAAACAGAATTTGTTACTCTGGAAGAGCTCCAAAAAAGAGCGTCATGGGTACCGCCAAAATTACCTAAAAATAAACCTCTGCGGATTATCCAAATAGATGGATACCAGCCAATTCCTGATGGCGGAACTCAAGTCAAATCAACCTCCGAAATTGGCACGATAAATGTCACAGAAATTGAACATACTGGAGATAATGTCCAAGTTCATTACGAAGTTTCTCATACTCTTGGAGTGCGCAAACGAAACGAGACTTCAGAGTTCAATCGTCAACAAAAACAACCCGCACCAATTGGTAATAACACTCTTGATCAGTTAACACTTAATGACTTCCGGGTTTTACTTTTAGATATGCAAAGCAATTTATTTACAGCTATTTCCGAAACTGAGTCTGACCATTTAGAATCTTTGCATGTCCGATTTTTCGGTACCAATGGAGAAGCGACGAAGCTGATAAGACACCTGAAAGATTTGCCGTCTGCTTCGCGTAAAGATGCCGGTCTGCTGGTCAACCAGTTCAAAAACTCCATTGAAACTGCCTTTTTGGACAAAAGAAATAACAGTCCCAGCCAAGAAAGCTCGTGGTTTGACACTAGCCTCCCCGGAATGAAACCTCCAATTGGACATTTACATATTGTGTCACAGGCTATTAGTGAAATCACGCGAATTTTTGAAAAGATCGGGTTTACGCGTGTCAGGCATCCTGAAGTCGACTGGGATTATTATGCATTTGAAGCACTTAATATGCCTCCCGACCACCCGGCTAGGGATGAATGGGAAACTTTCTTTATAGAATATCCTGGTCTATCTTCTCGTCATTCCCGCGAAAACGGGAATCTATCAATTCTAAATCCGGAGATTCCGGGTCAAGCCCGGAATGACAAAAGGAGAAAAATGGTCTTGACGCCGCATACCTCAAATGGTCAGGTACGTGAGATGGAGAAAGGAAAAATGCCCATCAGAATGATAAATATTGCCAAATGCTACCGCAGACAATCGGACGTTTCGCACTCTCCGATGTTTCACCAGTTTGAAGGTCTATATGTTGACGAAAATGTTTCTATTGGTGATTTAAAAGGTGTAATGGATTATTTTTTTAAACAATTTTACGGGCCAGAAAGAAAATCCCGGATCAGACCATTTCATTTTCAGTTTACCGAACCATCTTTTGAAGTTGATGTAAATTGCGGTATTTGCCTTGGAAAAGGTTGCAAACTATGTAAAGAAGGTTGGCTTGAATTGGGGGGCGCGGGTATGGTTCATCCTAATGTATTACGGGCTGGTAATATCAACCCTGCTAAATACAATGGTTTTGCATTTGGGTGGGGAGTCGAAAGAGTAGCGATGATGAAATCAGGAACTCATCTTGACGACGTTCGACTTTTGTATGGCAACGATTTGCGGTTTTTGGAACAATTCTAAATTATGAACTTATTAATTCCGGACAGTTGGCTGCGCGAATTTCTTAAAACTAAAGCGACGCCTTCTGAAATCAAAGAATGTTTATCCCTGTGCGGTCCGTCAGTAGAACGGATTCACAAACATGGAAATGAAACAGTCTACGATATAGAAATTACATCCAATCGTCCAGACTCAATGTCAATCCTTGGGATTGCTCGTGAGGCAACTGCAATCTTACCTCGGTTTGGAATCGAAGCCAAATTACTCAATGATCCATATAAAATAAATGCACCTGTCATCCCGGGCTTGACCCGGGATCTATTACGTATAGATTCCCGCTTTCGCGGGAAAGACAAATTGTTACATATTAAAACAAATCTAGAACTTAATCCCCGTTGGACTTCACTTGTCATGGACATTGAAAGTGTAAAACAGTCTCCAAAATGGCTTATGAATTGGTTGGAATTAACTGGTATCCGCCCGCTCAACAATATCGTTGATATTACCAATTACCTCATGCGTGCATATGGACAACCGGCACACGCGTTTGATTATAACGCAATCAAGCCTGATAAAAATGGAGTGCCAACTATGATTCTCAGAGATTCCAAAAAAGGAGAGAGGATCACGACTTTGGACGGAAAAACTCATACGCTTCCAGGAGGCGACATCGTGATTGAAGATGGATCAGGCAGGTTGATTGATCTCTGCGGCATCATGGGAGCTGAAAATTCAAGCATCAAGGCTACTACCAAGTCTGTAGTTCTCTTTATGCAAACATACAACCCTGGCAAAATCCGCCGGACGTCTATGAATTTGGCCCACAGAACTGAAGCTGCTCAGCTTTTTGAAAAAGGTTTGGACAATGAACTGGTTCTACCTACCATATTAAAAGGAATTGAACTTATTAAGGAATTGGCAGGCGGTCAGGTTACCAGTCAAGTTTACGATTATTATAAAGCTCCTTACAAAAACCGTGCTGTTTTTGTAGACCGGCAAAAAGTAGATCGTTATATCGGAGTCAAATTAACTGATGAGCAAATTTCTGCTTATCTTATTCCACTGGGATTACATCCAAAGTTAACTAATGATTCAATTATTGCCGGCGTGCCGAGTTACCGCTCTGACATCCAAATTGATGTTGACCTGATTGAGGAACTGGCTCGGATCTATGGTTATCATCATATTAAATCAACATTGCCTGACAGTGCTCCACCGGTTAATTTTTCAAATCCTACGCTTACATGGGAAGAAGACGTAAAAATCCGCCTCAGGGATTGGGGATTTACTGAAACGTATACCTACTCGATGATTTCTGCGGAACTTATGGATCTGTTTGGACTAGATAAATCAAAAGCATATAAAATTACTAACCCTTTGTCCAACGAATGGGTCTATATGAGACCGACACTTACTCCAAGTCTTCTCATGACTTTAAAACAAAATATACATTTACGCGATGAAATTAAATTGTTTGAACTAAGCATGATTTACAAATACAAACCCAGTGATCTTCCGCAAGAAGAACCAAATCTATTAGTTGTGTGGAAAGGAGACAAGTTTTTGGAAGCGAAGGGTCTCGCCGAGGCACTTTTTTTACTTTTTGGAATTCCGTTTCCGGCAAATGACAATAAAATCACTTCCACACATTTAACGTGGTATTCCAAAAAAGCTTTAAAACTGGGAGATTATGGCGCTTTGGGGGTGATGGATCAAAAGATTCTGACTCAAATTGGAATTAAAACACCGGTGACCCGTTTGTACTTAAACTTTTCCAGTTTAGTAAAAGATGCAAATATGACCAAACAGTTTCAACCGATCCCCAAATACCCCCCCGTAATAGAAGAAATGACTTTTATATTACCGCCAAAGACTCGGGTTGGTGAGGTAATAGAAATAATTAAGCAGATTACGAGTCTGATAAATTCAGTTGTTTTAACGACTCAATTTGAGAATTCTACTTCTTTTAGGATTAAATATCTCGATTATAAAAAAGGGTTGACTGATAGAGATGTAATAAAAATAAGAGAGCAAATACGCAAGACTGTCGAAAGAAAATTTGGTGCTCAATTAAAGGATTGATACTCGGATTCTCGCCTTCGCGAGAATGACTCAGCGTTATCATCCTCACGAACGGTACTTATGTCATCCTCACGAAAGTGAGGATCCGGCTTTATGATTTCAAAAATCTATTATGTCTATATCCTCACTAATATTCATTTAACTTTATATATTGGAGTTACCAATAATCTCATTCGCAGGATTTATGAACACAAACAGGATATTGTAGACGGATTTACCAGAAAGTATGGACTAAAAAAACTAGTTTACTTCGAAGAATTTTCTGATATACAAAGCGCACTCAATAGAGAAAAACAACTCAAGCATTGGAATAGAAACTGGAAACTTGAACTGATTCGAAAAACAAATACTGCGTATAATGACTTGTATTCAGAACTTATTAAATAGCTTGAATTACGAATCTCAATAAGCCGATTTAGAGTACTGCAACTTGTCATTCCCGCGAAGCTTGTCCTCGACTCCGATCGAAGAGCGGGAATCCGCATTCAAAACGGATCCTCGGGTCAAGCCCGAGGATGACAGGTACTATCAAGGCAATATAGAGGATGTGGAGGGAAACGGAGTAGGTGAAGCAGATACTTGAGTATCCCAGGCTACATTTATCCCAATCTTAACTTCGCCGGTTGCCTCTCTTCCCCTTTCATCCCGCGCTGTCATTCGAATTGTATGCGGACCGGTATTTAAGTTTATCACCCGTGAATAACTGTTGGTATTTGTAACTTTATCTATCTCAAGTCCATCAATTTCCACTTTGATTTCTTTTATTGAGTTTTGGCTAAAAGCTTCACCCGCAATTTTCACATCATGATCATCATACTGTTTATGATCTTGTGGCTCAGTAATATTCATCACTACATTATCCGACCGCTCTTCAGAAACATCTGTTGGCGGATGATATTTCGGATCGCTTTGAGTCTTTAACCATACATCAATACTCTCTTGCCAACGGTTTTTCCCATCAGTTGAAACAGGATCGTTTTCCGAAAAAACGATGTATTCTTTTTCGTCATAGGCTCCGCTCGCTATTTCAATGGAATTAGCCAGTTTGCCATTGGATTTGGAAATTTTCAATTTTTTGTAAATTGGAGCACTGGCAGTCGGCTCGGTGCCTTTTATAAACACTTCTTTACGGGTAGGAAATTCAGGTCTAGGGAATCCGCCACCAAAAGCATCAATGTCTATTTCAATAATACTGTCAGGCTTTTTAAACGATTCGTTTGGTTGGTTTTTTAAGGCTTCTTTGATGATCCTGTTCCAAATCGGCGCCGCGCCGGTTACTCCGGATGCCAGTGACGGATGCATCGGCGAATTATCGTTATTTCCTACCCAAGTGCCTACAATACGCGAGGGAGTACCGCCAAAAGTCCAGTTGTCGCGTTTGTCATCTGTGGTACCTGTTTTGACAAATACAGACTTGCCGGGGATATTAAGGTATGATCTGTCTCCAAAAACAAGCTTTCTGGCGTCGTTATCACTAAGTATGTTTGTAATCAGGTATGAAATGTCTTCTCCCAGTACCTTTTTTCCGCTTGAGGGTTTAAATTCGAACAATACTTTTCCTTTTTGATCGGTTACTTTGAGTATCGCTACCGGATCATGTTTCATGCCGCCCGTGGCAAATATTCCGTAAGCATTTGCCAGTTCAAGCATATGAATTTCTCCGCCACCTAAAGTAACGGATAATCCAAATCTGGACATATTTTCGCGCGTTGGTTCAAGGGTAGATAATCCTAAATCGTAAGCCAGTTGCAGCATGTCTTTGACTCCGACTAGCGCCACCAATTTGACCGCTGACATATTGATTGAATTTGCGAGTGCAAATCTTAGTTGCACTGGACCATGCCATTTAAGATCATAATTCTTGGGTGCATAATCTTTTTGATCCTGACCACCGGGAAACTTGGTTTCTACATCCATCACAATTGACGCTGGCGTAAAACCTTCTTTAAAAGCTTGCGCATAAGTAATTGGCTTGAGAGCGCTTCCGGGTTGTCTGAGTGCTTGGGTCACAACGTTAAATTTGGCTCCTGCACTATCAGATGCTTCGTAGTCTTTGGAGCCCACCATGGAGAGAATTTCCCCTGTGCGCGGATCCATGACAACTGCTGCGCCATTTCCCACTTTTAGGTTTTTTGCTTTTTCTACTTCTTCTTTAACAATAGTTTCCGCTTTTTCCTGAAGTGGCAAATCCAGGGTTGTGGTGACGCGTAAACCACGTCCTTCAACGGTTTCTCTGCCAAACTTCTCTATCAAAAGCTCCCGGACGTATGTTACAAAGTGGGCTGCTTTGAACTCCTCTTTACTCCCGGAAAAAACCAACTTCGGCAGTTCCGTTTTATAATTTTCCTCTTCGCTTTTGGTTATTTTCCCGTCCTCCCTCAGCCTGCGTAGTACTGCCTCTGCTCTACCAATATACGCATTAATTTCGCCTGTAAAAGGTGAATAGCGAGTCGGGGATTGCGGAAATCCGGATAATACGATAGCTTCAAGCGGAGTCAAATCTTTGGCTTTTTTGCTAAAATAATAGCCGGCGGCGGCTTCAATCCCATAAGTCGTTGACCCGTAGGGGACTTCATTGAGATACATTTGCAAAATTTCGTCCTTGGAATATTTATTCTCAATTTGTACTGCCAGAATAAACTCTTTGATTTTTCTGGGTAATGTACGTTCACTTGATAGCAAGGCTGTTTTTACCAACTGCTGAGTCAATGTGGATCCGCCCTGCAAATCCCTAAAAACAATGATATTAAAAACAGCCCGCAACATGCCTTTAGAGGAAAATCCTTCATGCTGGTAAAAATCCTTGTCTTCGATGGCAATAGTTGCCTGTTTGATCATATCAGGCATCTCTTCAAAAGGTACAGGTATGCGGTTCTCATCCCTGTAAATGTCATAAATAGGAGTATTGTTCCGATCAAAAATGATGGTTGAAATTCCTTCTGTGCGTCTGACGCGATCCGGCCGTGGCAAGTCCTTGGCATACCATGCAAATAGCACTCCTGATCCCAATACCCCTGCGATCAAAATCACAAAAAGAGCAGTGGCCAAAAAAGTGAAAAATTTAAGTCTTCGCACGCGATCACGTCTGTTGGTTCCTAGAATTTTCTTTTGCCGCTCCCTGATGAGATCAAGCATAAGTTTATTCTACCAAGCGCAAGAGTTGTGCGCAAATATGATATAGTAAATACACATGGATGCAATTGATACTTTGTTAACCCGGGGTGTGGAAACTATTTATCCTAGCCGTGAAGCATTGGAAAAAGTGCTTCGCTCCGGTAAAAAGCTAAAACTTTATCAAGGGTTTGATCCGACTGGAACCTTACTCCATATAGGTCACGCAGTAGGTTTTCGAAAACTAAGGCAATTTCAGGATTTAGGTCATGAAGTAATTTTTTTAATTGGTGATGGCACTGGTCAAGCAGGAGATCCATCAGGTAAAAAACGGTCCCGAGATAAATATTTAACTAGCGAAGAGCTTCGCCACAACGGTAAGGATTATGTATTGCAGTCTGCCAAAATCATGCGCTTTAATGGGCCCAACCCTGTGAGAATTCTATATAACGGAGATTGGTTAAATAAACTCAACCTAAAAGATATACTGGAAATTGCCGGGCATTTTACATTTCAGCAAATACTCGAGCGTGATCTATATCAGGAACGCCTCAAGTCCGGTACAGATGTAAACTTGCGTGAATTTATGTACCCATTACTTCAAGGATACGACTCGGTAGCCATGCAGGTTGACTTAGAATTGGGAGGATCAGATCAGATGTTTAATATGCTCGCAGGTAGAAAGTTGGTCAAGGCATATCTTAATAAAGAAAAGTTCGTCATGACTGTACCACTATTAACTGATAACAAAGGTACCAAAATCGGCAAAACTGAAGGTAATGTGATTGCCATAACTGATCCGCCAAATGATTTTTTCGGTAAAATCATGAGTTTAGGAGATGACGCTATTGTAAATAGTTTTATATTATTAACAGACATTACTTCAGAAGAAATTGCAGAAATGAATAAAAGTATTGACTCAGGTGACAACCCCATGATTTATAAAAAGAAACTGGCATTTGAGCTGACTAAACAGTTTAATGATGTAGGGATGGCACATCAGGCTCAAGCACATTTTGAAAATACATTTCAAAAAAGACAACTGGATCAACAAATCAACGAGTTTTTAATTTCGACGCTGACAAAGGAGACGTTACCAATAGTTGAATTACTTATACAGAGTGAGCTATCATCGAGTAAATCAGAAGCACGCCGTTTGATCGAACAAGGTGCTGTTGAGGTAGACCAGACTGTCGTTGATATGATTCAAACAAATGTGACGTTAAAGCCAGGAATGACGATTCGCGTAGGAAAGAAAAGATTTTTGAGATTTATTTGAAATCACCAATAACAAATGATAATGTTAAAACCTTACTCATAGATAAAATTTATCATTTAGCATTTGCTATTTAGCATTTATATATGGATTGGTTTCGTAAACACAAAAAAGTTTGGACTATATTGGTGGCCGTTGCTTCGCTGGCGCTTATTTTCACTTCATTTGCACCGCTCTTCTTTTATTTTTGATAAGTATCTTCTGCTATGGCCTACATACTTGAATTTGTTCCGGCCATATACCCCTCTAAGCTGCTATTGCAACCTTTCAGGTTGTAAACCAGCGTAAGACGGGTATACAATTGCTTTCATGGATTGGAATACGCCCGTTGAGGCCGTGAGAATGATTGGATCAGCCTACGCCAAACGCTTAATCAGACTGGAAATTTTTACAGTTGGAGACTTACTATCACATATACCTACGCGCTACCAGGATTATTCATTGATTTCATCTATTGCTAATGTTCAGGCCGGTGAAATCGTGACGTTAAAAGGTCGAGTCGTTTCCGCAAAAAACCGGTATTTAGCTACCGGTAAATCAATACAAAAATTTGTAATTGCAGATGAAACCGGAGATGTGGATGCAACTTGGTTTAACCAGCCGTTTTTATTAAACTCATTGAAGACGGGTACGAAAATCGTTTTAGCCGGCACAGTTACACTGTTTGGTTTGAAACGAGAAATCACTTCACCGGATTTTGAACTTATTAGGGAAAACGCACCGCTTATTCATACAGGGCGTTTGGTACCTGTCTATCCTGAAACTTCAGGCGTATCATCCAAGTGGTTGCGCTCTCGAGTATTTCCCTTGCTTACGACCGCAATTACCCGGGAACTCCTGCCTGCGGACATACTCCGTGAATTACATCTCACGGGCTTGGACGAAGCATTGATGCAAATCCATTTCCCGTCCCGGCTGGATTCTGTTGAAAACGCCCGTAAGCGTTTGGCATTTGATGAGTTGTTGGTACGCCTTTTTAGAGGTGAATTGAGACGCAGAGAATGGACACAACTTGCAAGAAGGAAACCGATGCAGGTTAAACCAGAAAACCTCACCTCTTTTCGGAAACAGTTACCTTTCGCTTTAACAGAGTCGCAGAATCAGGTGATTGGTGAGTTGATTGCGGATTTAAAAGGTACACTTCCCATGAATAGATTGTTGCAAGGAGACGTAGGCTCCGGAAAAACTGTCGTTGCCGCAGCTGCTATGTACCTCACCTTCCTAAATGGATACCGGTCATTCCTGATGGCGCCAACGGAGATACTTGCAGAACAACACTATAAAACGATAACTACCTTGTTTAATCCTTTCGGAATCAAAGTTGGGTTACAGACAGGATCAAAGAAATATCAAACAGCTAAAACCAAACTCAAGAAAAATTTTCAGGCCGAAAATGTAAATTTAATACCGGATATCTTGGTTGGAACTCATGCATTGATCGAAAAAAAAGTGCGACTAGGAAATGTGGGATTGGTAGTTATAGACGAACAACATCGGTTCGGTGTCACACAACGAAGCCTTATTCGTGAAAAAAGCGAAATCCCCCATGTGCTTACTATGACCGCCACCCCTATACCAAGAACAGTGGCTCTCACTTTGTATGGAGATTTGGACCTCTCAATTCTTAAGGAAATGCCCAAAGGCAGATTATCCATAAAAACCTGGGTTGTCCCACCACAAAAACGGGATGCAGCATATGCATGGATAACTAGAGAACTCAGTGATCAATCTCACTCTCGCCAAGTATTTATCGTTTGCCCATTTATCGAGCCTTCTGAAACACAAGTAAGCGTCAAAGCTGCAACTCATGAATTCAGCCACCTGCAAGAGCATGTGTTTCCAAAACTGAAACTTGGGCTGTTACATGGTCGTCTTAAGTCAAATGAAAAAGAAGCAGTTCTAGGTCAATTTCGAGCAAAAGAATTGGATATTTTAGTCACCACTCCGGTAGTCGAGGTAGGTATTGACATCCCAAGTGCAACCATTATGGTCATTGAGGGAGCAGACCGTTTTGGTCTAGCCCAATTACATCAGCTGCGAGGTCGCGTTGGCCGAAGTGACCAACAATCATACTGTCTGTTATTTACGGCTAACAAAAACTCCACCAGTCGTCTCAAAGCGATGGAAAAATTTAATACCGGAGCAGAATTGGCGCAGCTTGATTTTTCTCTGAGAGGCCCCGGCCAACTCTATGGTTTGGCGCAGCATGGGCAGGATCAGTTGAAGATTGCCAGCTTTGGCGATATCGAATTAATCCAATTGGCGCGTACTGTTTCCAAAAGAATCTTGGCAAATGATGCACAACTGATAAATACACCTCTCTTGAGAGATCGCGTCCTATCTGGTAGAATAGAGGGAGTTGCACCTGATTGAATAAATTATGGCACCATTACCAAAACGCAGACATTCATCAAGACGTCAAGCTAAACGGACACGCGGACTCAAGCTATTTTCGGTTACTCTTTCGAAGTGCCCTAAATGCCAGGAAATGCGGGTTCCCCATGAAGTTTGTAAAAGCTGCGGATATTATAATGGGAAACAAGTAGTCTTAAAAAAAGAGAAAAAATCAAAAATCGATAAGAAATAAGCCATTTAGTTGAGAATGAAAACCTCAGATGATCCACGCCACATTCGCAGGATCGCAATTATGAACGACCTTTTTGCGCAACTTTTCCATACTCAAGATTGCACCACACCCGAAGCAACAACGATCCTTAACCATGTTGCTGAGCTTGACACGGCAATAGGAACTGCGGCACCTGCATGGCCACTCCCAAAAGTGGCTCGGGTTGATCTGTCTATTTTACGACTCGCAGCTTATGAATTATTAATTGAAAAAAAGGAACCTCCAAAAGTAATTATAAATGAGGCGATCGAATTAGCTAAGGAATTCGGAGGCGACACAAGTAGCTCTTTCATCAACGGAGTCTTAGGAACTATACTAAAACAAATTAATAAAGGGAGTTAGGCTCTCTTGATTCTGCTATGGCAATATTGACACAGTTTTTATTAAACTAAATGGACAATCATTTTCAACCATTATTAACTAGTCTCAAATTAGAGTTTAGAAACCCAATGTTGTTGGTTACGGCTTTTACCCACAGGTCTTATCTAAATGAAGCAGGTAAAAATCTTTCTTCCAACGAAAGATTGGAATTTCTGGGCGATGCGGTTCTTTCCTTCTTAGTATCAGAATACTTATATAACCAGTACCCCGAACATCCGGAAGGAATTTTAACTAACTTGCGTTCAACTGTGGTTAAAACCGAAACACTTTCAGATATTTCACGTGAGCTCAAATTCGGTGAGTATTTACTTCTGAGCCACGGAGAAGAAAAAGGGGGAGGGCGTACCAACCCCTCACTACTTGCCGACACGTTTGAAGCGGTATTGGGAGCCGTGTTTTTGGATCAGGGTATAGACAAAACAAGGGATTACTTAAGTAATGTGCTGTTTATGAAAATGACTTCTATTCTGGAAGCAAAATTGCACACGGATTTTAAAAGCCGGCTTCAGGAAATTGTCCAGGTTAACTCGGACTTACCTCCGACTTATCATGTCGCAAAGACAGAAGGCCCTGATCACGCCAAACAGTTTTGGGTAACCGTATTAGTTGATGGCGCCAAAAAAGAAACCGGAGTGGGGCACTCAAAACAGGAAGCTGAGCAAGATGCTGCCAGACTGACGCTTGAGAAAATGGGTAAAACATAGTAAAATGAGCCTCTAGGAAATAGAATTTAGATTTTAGCAATTTCCCTAATTTCTATACGCTAACTTCTAATCACTATAATTATGGCAGTTAAAATCAGATTCAAACAAACAGGCAAACGTAATGCGCATACGTTCCGTGTCGTAGCCATTGATGAATCAAAAAGACGGGACGGCGCGGTTATCGAAGAGTTGGGCTTTGTCAACACGAGTTCACCCAAAAAGCCATTGATCCATCTAACCCATGACCGAATCAAGTATTGGATTTCCCAGGGAGCAAAACCCACAGATGCGGTAGCAAAACTCTTGACTCCAGCATGAAAAAATTACTTCTCTTTTTACTTGAGCGAATCGTAGACAACCCAAAAGAAATTTCAGTTTTGGAAAATGAGTCAGAAAATGGAGTGGTTTCTCTTTCAGTTACTGTGGCTAAGGAAGATATGGGGAAAGTCATCGGCAAAGAAGGTAAAACCATCAGAGCTATCCGGGATGTCGTCAAAATTCTAGCACTTAAGCAAAATAAATACGTCGAGGTAGTTCTTTCAGAATAAACATGGTTTTTTCCATCCTCACCCTTTTCCCTGAAATGTTTGCCGGGCCCTTGGATCACTCAATCATCAAACGCGCCCGCGTTGACGGAAACATCAATGTCAATTTAATAAATATCCGTGATTTTTCGAGTGACAAATATGGTACCGTAGATGACGCTCCTTATGGCGGTGGCGTTGGTATGATTCTTAAGGTAGATGTGATGTACAAAGCAATAAACTTTGCCAAAAAGCAGTTTCCGTCATTACGTTCGCATACCGTACTACTTGATCCAAAAGGCAAAACTTTAACCCAGGCCACTGTTAAAAAATTTTCAAAAGCCCCGCACCTTATTTTGATCTGCGGTCATTATGAGGGCATTGATGCACGAGTTGAATCCCTGGTAGATGAAATTTGCTCGATCGGTGAATATGTGCTTACCGGCGGGGAATTGCCTGCTCTGGTTATCGTAGACGCGGTTACGCGTCAGGTACCGGGGGTTTTAACGAAGTCTGCGGTAACCAATGAGTCCTTTTACGAAGGTACGCTTGAAGCTCCACACTACACGAGACCCAAAGATTTTCTCGGAAAACAAGTCCCTGAAGTTTTACTTTCAGGTAATCATCAGCAAATCGAGGCATGGAGAAAAGCTGCCGCCAAGACCTTGACAGAAAAACGAATAAAAAAATTAAAATAAACTTTTTTTTAGAGACGCATCTTCTTCCTGCGGAGCAGGCTCTTCAATTAGCACTTTTGATAAATGAGGCATATTTGAAAGTCCGGCAAGGAGCGCTTGTTCCTGAGGTGTTATCTGCGGTAATTCGGCATCTACACCGCCAATCTGCGAAATCTGTGGTAAATAATAAACGTTTACTGCAAAACTCGCTGTCATAAAATCTACGGTATCCACAGCGTAACTTACTTCAACTGAAGTAATATCGATCAGGCGGCGCGTGTTCTCTATTTGTTTCAAAAACTCAATTAGCTGTGCACTGGTACCTCTGAGTTTTAATGCCACCGGAAGTAAAGCAGCTACTCCTCGCTTGGAGACAGGAGTAACACGTCCCGGTTTGATTACAGCCTCGCCTGATGCGCTTGAGATTAATCCCGGGGATAAGTCTACTCCGTCAAGAGACAATCCGCTGACTTGTGCCAAATTTTGCGCAGAGACGAGAATTGAGGCTGCGTCTTTGTCTGCCGGCAATGCTTTATCAGCTTCAGCTAAATAAATGGTGGTCGCGTTTGAACTGATTGATTCCAGCAAGCGACGTTTAGAGGTCAAACGAGCCAACTGGTCATTCCGTATCCCTACTTGCTGATATGAATCAATAAGCTGTTTGAGCTCCGGAATAAACACAAATAAACTTAATAAAGTAATAAGGCCCAAAGACAAAGCCGGAAAAAAATAATCCTTATATCTTCTGATTAGAAATCTGGAACTTTTATTCATATAAGAGTTTAAGGTGCAGTTTTGACCGCAAATTGCATTTCAACCGAATAGCCTTTTGGAAATTCCGACTGTAATGAAACAAATTCAACCCGGCTGAAGCGGGTTTCTGCATCAGCTAAAACTTGGTTAATAAAAGCGTCTAATGTTTCAGAATCACTGACATGCATATTTAGGCTGACTTCTCCAGCTTCGGAGATGGTGAGTCTCCCCAGATTTAAACTTTGGCTAACTTTTTGCTGAAAATACCCATAAATATTCGCGTATGGTAAACGGGAGGGCAAAATTTGGGCAAGTGCGGCAGATTTTTGTTTGAGCTGCATGTATACTTGCTCATTTTTTTCCATGGATTTGATCGCGGTTTGTTCTGAGGTGATATTTGCATCTATCTGTTTCAATTGTCCTGAAACAACATATACCCCACCCAAAAGCACTCCTAATACAATTACGTACAAAAATAAAATCAGAGGTACCCAGAACCGCATAAGTTCTCTGACTTTTAGTTCTAACGGGTGTATTCGCTCTGATTGGGTAACTAAATTTATCTCACGCGAAACCATAGCCTGCTTCAACCTTCACGCATTGCCAAACCTACGGCAACGACAAAAGTCGCTCCCTCTTCATCAAGTCTCACAAAGCGTTTAGGATCTTTTTGAATACGGCTCCAAGGATTGCCAATTTGGATCTCAACCCCAATTTCACCAACTAAGGCCTCAACCAATCCCGGCAACTTGGCAGATCCTCCTGACAATATGATCGGTGACACAAGTTCGTCGGCAAATTTGTTTTGAAAAAAAGTGATCGAACGTCTTATTTCTTCAACAATCACCGTAAATAAAGGTAGTAGTGAACGGTAAACTTTGCCTTCCAACTGATTTTTTTGCAACCCGTAAGTTTTTTTGAATTCTTCAGCTTGAGGAAGGGGAAAGCCTAAATCTTGAGCGAGTGCCTTGGTAAAGTTTTCACCACCCGTAGGTATAGAACGGGTGAATGCTATAATTCCGTTTCTGATAATCGATAAGTCTGTAGTTTTGGCTCCCAGGTTGACGACCATCACAGTAAGAGGTTTGCCGGGTGTAGGAGGAATTAGCGCCCGTGATGCGGATATAATCTCAGTCTCCAAGGCATCAACTTCTATGTCACAAATTTCCAGAATTTTAGTGTAGCGTTCAATTAAATTCTTGGGTGCGGCAACCAATAAGACTTCAAGTTTTTTATTTCCTTCCGCATCTTTGGTTTCACCGACAATTGAGAAATCCATGTTTACTTCCTCGAGTGGAAGAGGAATGTACTGTTCCGCTTCCCATTTGATGGCACTAGCCAATTCCCGTTCAGATAGGGGAGGGACGGCGACGATTCTGGCAAAGACGTTTACT
>CAYHKY010000017.1:0-22771 GCA_964357355.1 uncultured Gammaproteobacteria bacterium
GGTATATAGTCTCTACACATTTATCCGCCATGGGCGGAATTTAGCTCGGGATAGTCCAGATGATGACGAAGTCATAATATCCGGAGTTCCCCGAATTAGCCCGATTTTTCAATCCCGAATTACTTCGGGAAGCTGCCTTATGACAGGAAGCTGCTCTACCGTTGAGCTACAGGGGAATAAAGTCTTCAATCTAATATTAAATTTTTAATGAACTCTCTTCCTTTAAAACTCTTGAGTTGCTTTTCTCTCTTTAATGCCTCTCTTCTATCATTTACCTCTTCTTTGTAGATGATTTTCCATTCACCTATGATCTTAGATGTATAATGCTTCCCTCGTTTCAGATTGTGTTCTAACAATCTCCTTTCAGGATTATTAGTTTGACCGATATAAATCTTGCTCGTTGGTTTATTATGTAGCGCGTAAACAAACCACCTCATTTGTATATTTTAACAGGAAGCTGTCCGCCAGCTGGCGGACTACAGGGGAAAATACAAATCTAATAATTTAAAGTGCAAAAATCTAAATCAAGCTTTTGGATTATATCATCAGCTACATTATGATTCCAGTTTGAAATATTTTTCAAAACTACCACTTGCAAACTGATAAATAATTTCTTTACTATTAAAAGTATGGCTGCCCGGAAAAAGAGTTACCATTCACTCGCCTTCGTATTAGGAGTATTTTCAATCGCCCTGGGTGCATATTTATATAAAAATGTCCTCCCTTATCACTTTTCTCCCCAATGGCAACCGACTCCTGATGAATTAAATCAGGGGAAAATCTACGACAGAGCAGAAGAAAAAGGAGAATTTTTGGGCCAGACTGTAAGCTCTTACGAAATCCCTGAACCAAAGAAACTTGCCTCAGTACTGGGTCAAAACGACGGCACCAACAAACGGATCGAGGTAGATCTGACTAATCAACGTGTATATGCATATGAAGGTGATAAAAAAGTGTTTGAGTTCGTAGTTTCAACCGGAAAATGGAACTGGACACCAACCGGTTCTTATACCATCCAATATAAAACCCGGGTACAGAAAATGTCCGGCGGAAACCGGGCACTCAATACATACTATTATTTACCAAACGTCCCTTATGTCCAGTTCTTTGGCAACAGCGAAATCCCCTGGTCAAGAGGATTTAGTTTTCATGGCACCTATTGGCATTCTAACTTCGGTTATCCGATGAGTCATGGATGTGTAAATATGAAAACTGCTGATGCTGAAAAACTTTATTACTGGACGGCACCTGTCTTGGGAGAGAAACGGACAGTACAATCCACTCCGGAAAATCAAGGTACACCGGTCATCATCTACGGAAAAACGCCCCGAGCTTAAAGAAACTTGAATAATTCTATTTCACTCTGTATGACCATAGAATATAGTCATAGATTCATCTTCATCACGCATGAAACGTAATATATCAACTCGTACCTTATTTCTTTGCAAAAAGCGGACAATTGGAAGAGTATTAAGTTCACCAGGATCAGTTATGTCAACTGTATCAACCGTATTGCCTTGCAAAGAATACTTTGCCTTAATTTTCGCTACGGTTTCTTCATGTATAATTGGACCTTGAACAGGTAAGGTTGGACCAACTCTTTCGACCCACGCACTTATTAATATACCTCCTAAACCATTACCTCTAATCCCATCTATTATCTCACATTCAAACAGACACCAACCTCCCCTCTCATCAGGATATACCGTCAACCAACCAATTTTTTTTCGTTTATACTTAAAATGTATGAAGGTTCTAAATCCGGCCGCCTTAAATCTTTATAGAGTATTTCTATATTGGACATAGGTGTTTGGGTGAAAATGAAATTACTCGAGGTAATCTTTCAACTTCTTACTTCTTGAAGGGTGGCGGAGTTTTCGCAGAGCTTTGGCCTCTATCTGACGGATGCGTTCGCGGGTAACGTTAAATTCCCTGCCTACTTCTTCCAGAGTTCTGGGCTTGCCGTTTTCCAAACCAAATCTTAAAATAAGCACGCGTTTTTCCCTATCCGAAAGCGTATTAAGCACTTCCTCCATGTGTTCTTTAAGTAGTTGCCGGCTGGTAGCATCATAGGGAGATGGTGCTGAAGTATCCTGAATGAAATCACCTAAATGTGAATCGTCTTCATCCCCGACAGGCGTCTCAAGCGATGTGGGTTCCTGTGATACACGCATGATCTCATGGACTTTTGCCACATCCACTTCCATGACCCTGGCAACTTCCTCAGGTAATGGTTCCCTGCCCAACTCCTGCATCAGTTTCCTCGATGATCTGATGAAACGATTGATCGTCTCCACCATGTGGACCGGGATGCGGATGGTACGCGCCTGGTCTGCGATTGCCCGGGTGATCGCCTGCCTGATCCACCACGTGGCGTAGGTACTGAATTTGAATCCCTTACGCCAATCATACTTCTCTACCGCTCTGATCAATCCCTGATTTCCCTCTTGGATGAGGTCTAAAAGACTCATGCCACGGCCGATGTATTTCTTGGCGATAGAAACAACTAACCGCAAATTTGATTCAATCAACTTCTTTTTAGCCTTGGGATCATTTCTTTCGTAACGCTTGGCCAAATCTATTTCCTGTTCAAATGTTAATAATGTCACCCGCCCGATTTCTTTCAAATACATCCGGACAGGGTCAGATATCGCCGCCCGGTCAATTTTGGCTAATATCGTCAGCTCCTTTTCCAAATCGGCAACACTTTTGGTCAACTCTTTTTCTTCGTCTTTTGAAGTTGTTTCAAACACATCAATACCAAGCTTCAAAAGCTTGTTATAGAGTTCATCCAATTCTCCCAAGTGGTGTTCAGGTTTAGGGAAAACGAGCAAAATATCGTCCTGAGTCAGAAATCCGTTATCTTTACCTTCTTTGATCAATTCCTTAATTTTTTGAGTGTGGGTATCTTTTATCATAGATCTATGCTTATTATACCAAGATTTCCCGCAGAAACTAGCCTTAAACCTAATTATCCCATTTTTGCCAGTTCGGACGTAGCCTGGACAAGTATGGAGGACAGGCGGGAAAGCTCATCTTCCTGAAGTTCGGTTTCTGCACGCGAGATGTTGGCTGTAATTTCTTTGATTTTATTTCTTAACAACAAACGCTTTGTGATATCAATCATTTTCACAAATTCTTTGTCAAAAGCTTCCTTGTCCGTAAACGCTGACAAATCTACTAAATACAACCTGTCAAGGGTGTTAATAAGCTCTGAGGATAGTTCTTTCGCAAAATCAGCAATCACAAAATGTTCTTTGCCGGCTGCATAATCAATAAGCTCTAAAAAGATCTTGCGTACCGGTTGATGCGTCAATTCTGAAGGATCAATTTGCGTTGTTACTTGGGTAAGAGTGGTTTTGATGTCACTAGACTGTATCACCAAAGACAAAAGGTGTTCTTCTGCCAGTGAGGGCCGATCCTCAATTGACTCCTGTGGGACTACCGGTATAAATTTATGGTGGATAAGCGCAGGTTTATACCGGCTTTTCATTTCTTGCAAAGTTTCCTCATTGACTTGAAGTTTGGTCGCCAGCAATTTGAGGTAATGGGCTTGAACAATTGGGTTAGAAATCTTGGAGAAAATCGGAATCAACTCATCAGTAATTTTTTTCTTCCCAAAAGCTTCTGTGATATTATTCCGTTTTGAAGCTGAATCTATAAGGTAATTATAGAATGGTACTGCACTACCAACGGCTTTTTTCCATAAGGCGGCATTTTCACGAGCTGCCTCATCCGGATCTTTACCTCCTGGTATACCAACTACCAATATTTCTACGCCTAACTGATCAGCAATCTCTATCCCCCGCCTGACTGCTGCATCACCGGCAACATCAGCATCAAGTGATAGAAATATTCGTTCGGCAAAACGCTTGATTAATGCAATTTGCGCCTCAGTAAGTGCAGTGCCTTTGATCGCAACGACGTTTCCTACTCCCGCATGATATGATGATATCAAGTCAAATTCGCCTTCAACGACAACGGCTGACCCGACTTTGCGAATTGCTTCCTTGGTAATGTCGATGCCGTAAAGAGTCGATCCCTTACTATAAAGAGGAGTTTCCGGGCTATTGATGTATTTCGCTTCCTTTGCTTCCTTATCTAGTAACCGTCCCGAAAAAGCAATCGTCGTTCCCCGGTAATTTCGAATCGGAAACATGACGCGACCGCGAAATCTATCATAAAGTCCACTTCGACCCGCAATTGCCAAACCTGATAATTGGAGTTCGTGTTCGGCGTATCCCTTTTTTTGTAGGAACCTGCAAACATTGTCCCATGCGCTTGGAGCAAATCCTAAATCAAAAGTCTTAATAAGAGCATCTGTCATTCCTCTTTCTTTCAAATACAGAAGCGCCCGCTCTCCCACTTGGTGTTTAGTAAGTAAATAATGATAATAGTCGGCAGCCAACACATGCAATGCCTGCAACCTCTCTTTGAGACGAGTTTGGCTGTCCCCCTTTACCGAGGTAAGAGCAACACCTGCTCTCTCAGCCAATATTTTAACCGCTTCAGGAAACTCAAGGCGGTCAAGCTCCATAAGAAAGGTAAAGGCGTCCCCACCTTTACCACAATTGGAAACGGCAAAACTTGAAGTCACATACGAATGGTCATCTGCTATTGTCAGATTATAAACAGACCCCGAATATTTTTCTGATTTCAGATAATCAATAGGCAATATCCAATACTCAGAACCATCATTATTGAAATAGGTAAGGTTATATTTTTGTGCGTATTGTTCTGACCAATAAATTGAATATGATTCTTGGTGATGAACATTGTTTTTATCAGTATGTGTTTTTTCAACATGCAAATTAGGAAAAAAATTGCATCGTAATAATATATCTACTAGTTGTTCCGTTAAAATCAGTGAAGTGGAAGTAATGGATTTCTGTATTTTTTTTGATCTGTGCACTTGAAATGTTGTTCCATCACCTCTATGAATCGCATCAACAATGACTTTTTGCTTAAACGCTGGTAATTCCTGAAATATAAAAGGAATATGTTTGTTTCTTGCTCCTTTACCGCATAAGTTTACAAAAATATTGGCTAGATTTGAATGACACAAGGTTATTTCAATTCCTGTTTTTGGACCCCTTCGTCTATGAATTTTCGCTTCTAAGCCGAAGAGTTTTTTACCCAAATGCACAATCTCTTGTGCAAAAATTTCTTCATGACTACCAACGCTAAAACGTATATAGGCTCGATGACTGCTTCCTTCGGCAATGTAATATCCGATGAACGTTAACAAATCGTTTGAAATCGGAAGTTTAAATAATAATTTCTTTGGAACAGGACCCAGGCAAGTTGATTTAGATATATATTGAGAAAGATCAACGTCCCTAAGATTATTAACATTTCTTTGTAAAGGATACAGTAATAAATTACCTGTTTTTAAACTACCTGCGGGAATCTGCTTAATTGGGAAATATTTATTAACCTTTTCCTGATAAGTTTTCTTGTCTAAGTGAAGCAGTTTTCGGTATCTCTTGGAAAAGTCTTTATATTTTTTTTGAGTGTATGGAGCGCCAGCAATTACATACACTTTGTGATCTGCGGTCAAACGTGTAGTGAACCTTAATTTTTTTAGTGTTATTGAAACTAGATTACCTTCATAATGATGTGTCATTGTTTGTATGACTTTCTTAATATTTCCCTTTCCTGAAATCACCCAATGATCTTTGTCAATATCTTCAATGTTATGATGTCCAAAAGGAGTTTTAATTTTTTCACCTGGAGGAAAACATCCGAAACAATGCCAGATCTGCCTTTCCGGTGAAACAACAAATGAAGGTGTGCGTTCACCGTGGAAAGGACATAATCCCTTAAAATTGCGCCCGGCTTTTTTGAGAGTTATTGACTCGGAAATCAAATCAACGATGTTGACCCGCTCCCGAATCGCATCAAGATCACTCATAATAAATCCTCCAGAGGTTGGGGGTGTGGCTATTGTACCACTGAAGTATTGATCGGGAATTTATACGTATACTTGTGGATGTAGAAATGGCGCCAGGGCAAAAGCAACACCGTGTGCTACTCCTGAAGTTCTAGTAACTACTCCGCGGGTCATCAGACCAAACATACCAATCCCCTCACCAATCTTTTTAGTACCAAATATATGGTCAATGGCCTGTTCTAAATTTTCTCCCCCTTGAATTCTTTCAATTACTTTATCAGGTAGTACGAGTCCGCCCGAAACACCTACACCGACTTTTCCTTTGCGGTCAACGATCACGACGAGAGAATGTTCGAACCATCCGTAACTTCTTTTGTGTAACCCGCCTTCAATTCCCACCCCAAACTCTCCCATTTTCACTTTACCCAATGCAACTTTAGCTCGTGTGAGTGCTCCTTGATACATCTCATCATCACTCATCGGCTGGTCGTCAACACCAGAATCGACTTTGACTCCTTGCACCACCACATTTTTGAAATGTTTGGCGAAAACTTCTTTTACCGGATCAATTTTGGTTATATTAGTTGAGCCAACGGCAATGAGCATTATTATTTTAGTTTCAATTTCTTACTCGGCGGAGAGGGCGGGATTTGAACCCGCGGTGATCTTGCGACCACACGCGCTCTCCAAGCGCGCGCACTAGACCGCTATGCGACCTCTCCTTGTTATATCAGCCTATTATATCATCATCTTTTGTCCTAAGCTGTGATTCGAGAAATAACCTAGTTAGTTACATAAATGATATACTTCGTCCTACTTGACAGTACTATATTTCCCGCATACTATGTCTGTAGTTTAACTGGAATCTTATGCCAAAAAGATACCTGCTCCCAGTATTGGAGTTCCATCTCCTCATTTTTCTGATTGCTATTGCAGTCATCACTAAACCCCCAACCCAAGTATTATCGGCCACCACTCATGTAGTGATTTCAGAAGTACAAATCCAGGGAGACAACGGAGCTGCAGATGAATTCATTGAGCTCTACAATCCAACCAATTCCGCTGTTGATATAAGCAGTTGGTCAATCCAAAGGGAAACAACCACTGGATCCTTTGAAAAGAAGAATTTTGAAGCATCCAACAGTATGCCGGCGCAGGGTTATTTTCTGATCACCAACAGCGGTTACAACGGTTCCATCACGGCTGATATGGCACAAAGCACTGTTGATCTGGCAAATACCGGCACAACTGTATTTTTGGTTAATGACCAAACTGTACTATCAACTGGAGATGAATCAACAATAGTTGACAAAGTTGCAATTGGATCATCTGCTGTGGATCCTGAAAGTACATCTTTCGGAACAATCCCTGGTGATGATGCTAGCATTGAACGCAAACCTGGGGTTGCTGATCCATCGGGAGGCAATGGTGCAGATACAGAAAATAACGCAAATGATTTTGATCTCCGTGGCACATCAGAACCACAAAACAATGCGTCAACTGCTGAAACTCCGGCGCCAGATGCTTCACCCTCCGCGACACCTGAAGTAAGTCCTTTGGCGAGTCCGGACGCATCTCCAAGTCCCACGCCAGAAGTCACTCCATCAGCGACTCCTGAACCGACACCCGTTGCTTCACCTTCACCTGATGTCAGTCCGAGTCCGGATCCATCTGCTTCTCCCACCCCTGAACCGTCAGCTAGTCCCACACCGGAGCCTTCCGCTTCACCCAGCCCTGAAACTAGTCCATCTCCAACACCCGAGACATCTCCTTCACCGACTCCCGAAGTGAGTCCAAGTCCGACACCTGAAGTCACACCAAGTCCGACTCCGGAAACATCTCCATCACCAACACCGGAAGTTTCCCCCAGCCCAACACCCCTACCATCGGAGACACCAAGCCCAACTCCTGAAGTTAGTCCATCCGCTACACCTACGCCAGAAACCAGTATATCTCCCACACCAGTCCCGTCCGCGACTCCTGATGCAACACCCAGTCCCACACCGGAAGTCTCACCATCCCCAACGCCTGAGGTTTCACCCTCTGCTACTCCTGAAGTTACACCCTCACCAACTGCAACACCTGAAGCAAGTCCGTCAGTATCACCTACTGCTTCAGTTAGTCCAACTCCCACACCTTCATCATCACCATCACCTTCCAGTTCACCCCAACCACGCGTCTTCTTCCGTGGTTTTCTCTTTACCTGCCAAGTCAAATATGTAAAAGTGAATGCCGGCTGGTTTTCTTTCTCGCTCCCACGTTTCAGCTGTTCACTCAACTGATAATGGTATAATTTCCTGATGTCTTCCCGCACCATAGCCTTAATTGCGATAATAAGCGCTTCCCTGCTTTGGGCGTCCGCCGGAGTGGTGGCCAAAATTCTTCTCCACTACTATTCTCCATTTCCTTTGGCATTTCTAAGATTTGTCTTTGCTTCAGCTATGATTCTTCCATTTTTTCTAAAACATATAAGATCCTCTAAACAACGGTTGTCAATAAAGGAAATTTTGCCGATTGCACTCCTTTCAACTACAAATGTCGCGCTCTTTTATTTCGGTTTAACACGTACCACTAACAATGCTTCGGCAACCATTTATGCTTCGGTTCCGCTGATTACAGCAATACTTGCTCAACACACTCTCAAGGAAATTGTGAGCGGCAAAAAAATAGCCGGAATCATCCTGGGATTCATAGGTGTTATGACAATTCTTGTATTGCCGCTGTTTGAAAGAGGCGAAGCAATCACCGGTGAAATAGGAGGAAATCTTTTGATAGTCATCGCCTCATTTACCTGGGCGTTTTATACCGTTGGTTCGCGTCACCTCATCACAAATAAGGGTTATTCGCCGCTTGTTATCACAAGCATTTCGATTTTCACCTCAGCTTTGGTGTTTGCCGTGTTCACCCTTGTCTTTTTCCCGATGGACTACATTTCTCCTCTTTTTGTTGGCAACAACTTAATCTTAATCCTGCATTTATCTCTTATGGTGACGGTAACGACTCTTCTTCTCTATCAGTGGGCTATCAAACACTCATCGGCGGCAACGGCTTCGCTTAGCAATTATCTTCAACCAGTGTTTTCTATTTTATTGGGCATTGTGATCCTGAGTGAACCAATTACGGGTGGTTTCTTAATCGGAAGTGGTGGGGTGTTTCTGGGAATTTTTCTGGCAACCGGGACACAATTAAAACAACATCTGACAAAGTGGTATCACCGCAAAAAATAGTTATTCGATTGTAAACACGGCTCCTTCAACAGATTCGAGTAAATTGATTGGTTTTTCCGGACGGTCGGAACTAAATGGCGTAAGCGTCGTAAATTGTGAATTACCCTTGGAATACTCAAGATTAACCTCAACCCTGCCTTGCTGGGCAACCAATGGTTTAAATTGAACAGTAGCCAACTTCGTTTCCTGATGAAGAACGATTGGCTTATGACCAACTGTAGGAGTAATAAATAATGTCAAAATAAGTTTACCCGGCTCCTTCGTATCGGCATTTATAGTTTTAAAGACACCAGCATTTTTGATATTGTCTGCGTTTACTTCAAGAACTTGAGGGTCATATGTCAGTATCAAAGTAAGTTCCACCACTTCCTGATTTCCTGTTGCAGCATAAATATCAACCAGAATTTTATCTGATATGTGATAAAGCCGCTCACTTACCAAACGCGCGTATGGGGTGACAAGTTCCGTTCTGGGCGAAGGCACCACAATCAAGGTAGAAAACGGCGTAGGTTTAACAACCGGAACACTGGCGCGTCCACTTCCGTCACGAAAAGTAAAAAAGGCAATCATTCCGATTCCAATCCCTACTAACACACTCACCATCATACCTATCCGCCAAAATGACCATTCTTTTTCCAAAATGACTTCGTTTTCAGATTGATTCATATTCCTTCACTTGTCTCTTTGAGCGTAGTATACACTACGATCCGGTCAAGATAAGTACGTTTTTTGGCATCCCAGATACCCCCGCAAGTGATAAGATTCAGGTTTTTACCCGGTCTAGTCTTGAAGACTTCTTCATTGGGAAATTTGTCGTAAGGAATTGTGGCTTTGTCAGTCACTGTAAAAACTGAACGGATTGCATTTTCAGAAACAACTGTCACTTCATCCCCTACCTGGAGCTTGCGCAGATTGTAAAAAATTGCGGGTTTCCCGGTTGGCGTATCGTAGTGTCCTGCTAATACTGCATTCCCCTCTTCCGAAGGTTTCGCCCCATACATATACCAGGCTAAATCTGCAGCATTTTTAGGAACATCCATATTTCCTGAATCAGTGATGCCAACAAGTTCTACGGCAGATTGGATATCAAGCTTTGGAATGATCACTGTTGCAGGAACCAGTCCGGGTGACGGACTTGGTGATGGTGCGGGAGTAGGTGCAATAACAATTGACAGCGGAAATGAAATCTTTACTATCTGAGGTTGATCTTTTGGCCCATACCGACTAACTAAATATTGCGGCAGCAGGACATAAAGAAATAACATGATGAAAATGGCGATAAATGAAAGAAAAAATGCTCCCAATGCATGACGGATCATATCTATCATGCTACCACGGATGACTTTCATCTGACAATTCTCACTAACTGCTCACCCACAACTAATCAAGCGCTCCCGGCGAGAATCGAACTCGCATCACAAGCTTCGGAGGCTCGTACTCTATCCGTTGAGCTACGAGAGCTTATAGGTATTATACCCGATACAGATAAATTCTAGTTCCGTCGACAACTTCTTGTTTTTGTAATTTTAAAGCCGGTATTTGAAACGAGTTGGAGACTATTTTTGTCCCGGGTTTTAATTCTTTTCTAAGTTTTTCTGACAATCTATTCATAATCTGCGGTAATCCGTAAACAATTATTCCCTCTGCTTGACTCAAATCTCTGTTCCAATAGTTGCCCAGATAAACTTTTACCCGTGATTGTTGACCAGTCATAAAAATAAATATCGAACTCAGCATCCACATATATGGATTTATTTCAATTCCGACAGATTTTTGACCTTTCTTGGAAGCGGCAATCAACACTCTTCCGTCACCGCTTCCTAAATCAAACAATGTCTGCCCTGATTTAAGCTGAAGCAGCTCCACCATCCGCTTGGCTACTTTGAACTTACTCGGTACCAAAGGCGCTCCCATAATGAGTGCCAGAATCATAAATAAGATAAGCGTGGCGAAGAAAAAAGATATAATAATCATGAAGATTTAGATAAATTCTGCGGTGAGGGCGAGATTTGAACTCGCGTTGGGCCAGAGGCCCACCATGGTTTTCGAGACCAGGCAGTTAAACCGCTCCTGCACCTCACCTTGGCAAAACGAAATAAATTTGTTGCGCAAATTTAAACGCTTCAGCCATGTTTCCCGATCAAATCGGGATTACGTGGCGTTCCCGGCGAGAGTTGAACTCGCAGTCTCAGCCTTCGCAGGGCCGCGCTCTATCCAGTTAAGCTACGGGAACAACACTTTTCCTGTAATTTTTTCTCCAAAAGCCTGTGAATAATGCATAACTTGCTCTCGGAGATTATCACTATTATATCGTAGAAAACAGATTCCACCAATATTTTTCCTAAACACACGCTCTTTACTTCGTTTTTTTCGATAGGTCTTGTTAAATTGTGACACTGGAATATTTAGAAGTTTTGACCAAAAAATTTTTAATTCTTTCTCTTTATGATACCAATGTAAGTGTAATCTTATTCTAAATTTTTGTTCATCAAGTTTATAGCATTGCCGGAGTAAAGTTATAAATAACTTCAAAAGCTTTGGGTCTGTGTTGGCAAAATTCAGCATTCCCCTATTTTTTGAACCTTCCGCCCAATACAATGCGCAAAGAACAGATTTACAAAGTTCTGTTGTCACATGCAACCGCGACATTTCTTCTTGAATTTCTGTTTGTATCGTAACTATTTTTCTCTCACGCTTTTTTCTTTGACCTAGCGCTCCTAGTGGTTGAATTTCCTTAATCCAGCGTTCTTTACCTATTTGAGCATACCGATGTGTTCCTTCTATAGTTTTACCCATTCATGAACGGTGCTTTTTGAAACATTCAATTCTTTGGCTATCTGACCTATAGAATAACCACTTTTTCGCATTGTTTGAGCTTTAGTTCGTATTTGAACAGGAATAAAACGTCTCATATCGAACGAGAAATGAATATTACAGTACTCATACTTTAATTCGATTGTTTGAGAATCTCAAGTGGATATTTTAAGAGGCTTTTTCGAGTGGAATATTTTTGGCTAACCAATCTGAAGCACGATCAAGAAATGTGTGTTCTTTTTTTTCGCGAAAGGGTATTTTGTCCGATAAAAGTTTTTTAACTTTATCTGCCTGCAGGTCATCAATAAGGAGTTGTAAATGCGTGGGAAATGACAAAATTGTGCGTATGACAACCATTCTTTGACCATGTTTCTCATCAAACCAAAACTCAGCTAGTTCTTCAAAGCGGTGAAAAAAACTGCCGGTTTCCACACCAAGATTGGTAATTTTATGCTTGATTTTATCAGGAGGGACTGAAGAAAGAGCATAAAATACAAAAAAGAGCGCTAAAATGACACCAATCAGTAAAAATTCTCTTACAAATACCAAAATAACTGCCAGTAAAAAAACAATTGATCCGACTGTCCGGTAAAATTCTCGCGAGCGGGGTTTGAAAATCCGAGAGGGTGAAATCCATTCAAGGAGTACGTTTTCGCTCTTTGGTGATTGTTCTTCCGTGCGCAATGGTACAACCATAGTTTTGTTATACCACTCCTGTCAAGACAGGACAAGTGGTATAATTGGTTACTTGGGAGGCGTCGCATAGTTGGTCAATTGCGAGGGTTTGCTAAACCCTTGAGCCGCAAGGCTCGCGTGGGTTCGAATCCCACCGCCTCCGCAAAATATACTAAGTTAGAACTTATAAATATTATGAAATATGCTTGTTTGTGTTGTGGGTATAAAACTTTGAACGAACAACCACCTGGAACATTTGGTATTTGTGATATTTGTGGTTGGGAAGATGACAATGCTGATGGAGGGGCAAATAAAGTAACTCTTAAGGAAGCAAAAGAAAACTTTAATAAGTTTGGAATGAGTGATCCTAATCACCTACAAATTAAAAAAATGATCAGGCAACCTACAGAACAAGATGATAGAGATCCTAACTGGGAAAATCTTTATTATCCTGATAAATAAATAAGAATTTAAAATAGAAAGTTTCCAATTCATCCCATGCTCTCCCCCATTCGCTTCTCCTAAAATAAACAAAATCCGTATTCCAAATATCAGCACAACTTCAATACCATTAATAAAATCTTGGATATTTCCCCAATAAAATTGTTGTCCTCATGACTCCATTTCAATTTCTGCTTTCCAACTCGCGAAACTTTGAGGCCTCGAGTAAAATACCTTCATGCACCGAAATATCAAACTGTTGGCTGTCTTTAATTTTCTGACGGATTTCATTCTTTTTGCACCTGTGGCTATCATTTATTTTGCTCAGGTCTCCGGTTCATACGCTTTAGGAATGAGCGTATTTTCAATCACTTTTCTGTCTTCCTCATTGTTTGAAATTCCGACAGGAATTTTTTCTGATTTTATCGGACGGAAAAAAACAGTTATTTTGGGCTCTATCGCTTACCTTGTGGGATTTATTCTGTATGCCTGGGGTGGATCGCTTGGCATACTGGTCTTGGGTGCAATTTTTGAGGGATTAGCAAGATCATTTTACAGCGGAAATAATGATGCGCTTTTGTACGACACTCTGACCGAAACAAATCAGATAAAAAAATATCACGAATACTTGGGCAAAGTAAATTCAATGTATCAAATAGCCTTAGCCGTTTCAGCTTTGCTGGGTGGATTTATTGCTGGCTGGTCTTTAAGTTTAGTTATGTGGTTATCTGTTGTTCCAAAATTGGGAATGGTATTAGTATCTTTATTATTAACCGAACCGCACATCCATACACATAAAAGCGGCAATATATACGCTCATCTTAAAGAAGCAATAAGCCAATTTAAGACAAATAGAAAATTACGATATTTAAGTGTGGCTAGGATTATCAAGTTTGCATTTGGAGAGTCAGCGTATCTTTTCCGTACCGCATTTATTCAGTCAGTGTGGCCAATATGGGCACTGGGAATAGCGAATACTCTAAACAATATTTGTGCAGCATTCAGTTTTTATTTTAGCGGGAGAATTCTTAATAGACTAACGGCTAAAACTGCGTTAACTATTGAAATCATATACAATCGTATCGCAAATTTGGTTGCACTTTTATTCCCTACAGTAGCATCTCCCTTACTTATGGCTAGCACCTCTTTAACTTTTGGCATAGGTGAAGTGGCTAATAATTCACTTACCCAAAAAGAGTTTACTTCCGCACAAAGAGCAACCATGGGATCACTAGGATCACTCATGAGTCACTTGGTATTTGCAGTTGTATCCTTTTGCGTTGGTTTAGTTGGAGATCATTTCGGACCACAAACTGCGTTGGTAGTTGTGAATATATTATTATTAGCACCACTCTGGTTTTATCGAAAAATTTTTGCGCATGAAAAAAGTTAAACAAAATCTCACCACTCTCTATATCGTCCGGCATGGACAAACAGAATTCAATGTCAAGGGACTCATGCAAGGCCATAATGATTCACCATTAACTAACCTGGGTGAAATACAAGCATGTGCTCTAGCCGAAGAGTTTAAAGATATTCACTTCGATGAAGTTTATTCTTCAGATTTATTAAGGGCCAAACGCACTGCTGAAATCATCACTTTAGAGAGAAATATCACGATTAAAACTACCCAGGCACTTCGTGAACGGTCCTATGGGAGTTATGAAGGAAAACCATACGATGTATATAATCGCGCCTTGGAAAAATTGCTGAAAAAATATAAACATGCAAGCGAGGAAGAATTATTTAGACTACCTCTGGAAGGTGGTGGCGAATCCCGGGAAGTTGCGGCCGTGCGTTTCATCACATTTTTACGGGAAATATCTGTTGCTCTTCCCGGGAAAACGATTCTGGTGGTGGTCCACGGTGGCATCATGCGTTATATGTTAATTAAAATCGGATTCGCAAAAATTCAAGAACTGTACCACGGAATAAAAAATGGTGCTTATATTAAACTTGAGTCGGACGGCGTGGATTTCTTTGTGAAAGAAACTAAGGGAATTGGGAGTAAGGAGACTGTTTGAAAATTCTAGGCATCGAAACCTCATTTGACGAAACCGGAGCGGCAATAGTTGACGATGGGAAAACCATTTTGACTAATGTCGTTGCTTCATCCGCAGACATCCATCAAAAATACGGCGGTGTAGTGCCGGAAGTAGCAGCCAGGAAACAAATTGAGTTTATGATCCCGGTTTTAACTGAGGCAATGCAAGGTTTCACCAAAGATAACATTGATGCAATAGCTGTAACGGTTGGCCCAGGCCTTAACGGCTCATTATTGGTTGGTGTCGAAACTGCCAAAACCCTGGCATTTGCCTGGAATAAACCAATTATTCCTGTCAACCATGTGTTGGCACATATGTATGCGGTATTTTTGGAAAATACTGAAGGATTTTATTCTTCGAGCAAAGCGAGAAGTTTTAAAGATAGTTCTCTCCCGATTAAGTCGGGATCGAACAATAAGATTTCTTTCCCTGCAATTGCTCTTGTTGTCTCAGGCGCCCACACAGAACTATATCTTATGAAAGATGAGCAAACTTTAAAATGGTTGGGAGGAACTTTGGATGATGCGGCTGGTGAATGTTTTGACAAATGCGCCAGACTCCTGGGACTTCCTTATCCCGGAGGACCGGCTATCGCCTCCGCAGCGATCTCACAACTCACCACTCACCCGCTTCGTCAAAACTACAACGAGGCGAGCAGCTCACAACTAAAATTACCCAGACCGATGATAAATGACAAATCTCTTAATTTTTCTTTCTCCGGACTGAAAACTGCAGTAATTCGGGAGTGGAAAAAATATTCCCAGCAACTCACAACTCACCCACCTCTCCGGCGGACAGGCAACTCACAACTCACAACTATTTTCGCATACGAGATCCAAGAGGCTATCACTGACGTGTTAGTGACAAAAACCCTTCACGCAGCCAGTGAATATAATGCTTGTTCAATAATCGTAACAGGAGGTGTAGCAGCCAACCAAAGATTATCGCATAAATTTTCGTCCACAGGACGATCCGCCATTGGCGGAAACTTAAAATATTCCTGTCACATACCTGAACCTAAACTCTGTGTAGACTCCGCTACCTACATCGCAGGTTGCGCATTTTATCAAAAAAATATTGTTCCGTGGAAAGAAATAGCAGCACGGCCAGACTTGTCAGTAGAAATATAGCCGGCTAACGAAGAGGAATATTGATAAAAGGTAAACTGTTATTTCCCGTAACCTGAGGCAATTTTCCATCCCATTTTTTGATCGCTTCAAGTTGGAGAAATTCCTGAGTCAACGTCGCCTTTTGCAAAGATTGTGCCTCAGCCAGGCCTTTGGCCTCAGCAATTTTTGCCTCAGCTCTCTGGGTAGCTTCTTTAACCTCAAATTCCGCTTGTTTCACCCGTTGTTCAGCTATCACTTTGGCTTCAATCGCCTGTGAATATTCAGGTGAAAAATTGACGGCTCGAAGTAATACTTTATCTACAATCACATGTTTGGGAGTCAATAGTTCGGCGATTTCTTTGGTCATGATCGATTCCGCTTCCTGTCTGTTTTCGGAATAAATCGCGGGCGCGGAATAACGACTGATCACCATCCGTATCTGGCTTCGGCTAAAAGGTCGAATTAATTTGTCGACATAATTTGCCCCGATTGTTTTATGAATTTCCGGGGCTTTACTCGCATCTATTTTATAAAGTACTGTCGCATCTACTTTTACAGTCTGGCCGTCTCCAGTTGGCGCATCAAGTGAATCGTCTTTTCTCATCGCTCCTTCATCAGCTGTTGCCGACATCGTATATTCCTGAAGACGGGCATCATAAAGAGTAATCTGTTGCCAAAATGGTATAGCAAAATTTAACCCTTCGTTCATAGAGTTTGGCAGTACTCCCCGACCCCGGTCATAAACTACTCCTACAAAACCGGCAGGGATGAAAATTATCGCGGATTTAAAAAACCATAAAAGTAACAACACAATCAATAAGGTACGAACAATTCGTAATGAGGGAATTTTTTGAAGAATTGAGTTAAAATCTACAACTGCTTCCGGCATAATATTGAGCGTATAGTCAAATATGTTTAAAGTCAATAGCAGTGAATTTTTATCACTCAACCACTTCTTCTTCATCCACCGCCACTTCGACATTAGAATTTGCTGTATCGGTCGTTTGATCGGCTAATGGTTTAAACTCAAAATTCTCTGTTATAGATTTATATACCGTCGACCAATAAGTTTTGTCTATGAGTTGTCCTTCTACCAACCATAATACGTCATCATAAACGACACCGGTAACTATTTTTTCGTCCTGACCGCCTAAAAGTATTTTCTTTGCCGTTTTATCCCCCAGTGTCGTATCTACTATATTTCCGGCTGATAATATTTTATCACTGGTAACCCAATCATCAACAGTGGTTACAGGGGTTTTTTTATTACCCACGGGCAAATCTTTGACCAATACAACTATTTTTCCCGGATGATTTTGGTTGGTCAGTTCCACATTGGCATAGTTTTCCTGATCTTCTTCATGCTTGTCAACGCTCAACTCATCCGGATATTTAAAAGTAAATCCTGCCGGGTCATCCCAAATCAACAGCTTAGCTAGCAGAGAAACAACATTTGAATCTTGATTAACCTCAGGCTTTGTAAGTGAGGAGCGAGCGTTCTGGGATAACCACCACCCGCCTGCTCCTCCACCAATGAGTACTATAGTTATTATGCCCAGTGCCAAAGTTTTCGTAGTTGTAGGAAAGTGACGTTGATTTTCAGGTTTATCATCAGACAACACGGGTTCCAGCGGTACTACTTTATATTCCGGAGCATTTGTTAACGGCAATTTGGTTTTTTTCAACATGGCAGGAATTTAGAATTAAGCTAAAGTATAGCATGAGCAAAAGTTGCTATGCTATGATAATAAAATGAAACGCGCAACTGCTCTGGCGTTATTAATTATTTTATTATTAACTACAGCTTCCACTGTTGAAGCGGCCAAACCGCGAATTCGTAAAATTTCCTCTACCGCTGCAAAAGCAGCTAACACTAACTATTCTTCTGTCAAGCTTTCCCGCGCTACAAATAGTCTCAAAGTCACTTTTTCCAATCTTAATAATGTCAATGGTGTCACATACCTCCTTAGTTACGTAGGTAATGGTAAAGAAGAAGGCGCGAGAGGTTCAGTTAATCCTTCTTCTTCAACGACTGATCTGCGTGACCTTTATTTTGGTACTTGCAGCCATGGGGTTTGCACTCCTCACAAAAATATTAAAAATGCGGTTCTTCTCGTGACCGCCAAACTCAAATCAGGGGGAACTCATACTAAAAGATATCGCATAAAAATCTGATTAGTTTTGCAAATTGAGTTGGTTGAGTTATAATATAGCTGTAATAAAAGCGTTTGAGTCTGACCAGTCATCAGACGAGCTTCCCGCTAAACATTTTAATTAACAAAAAAAGTAGGCGGGGCGGGTAAGCCCGTCATAGCAGGAATTAAGTAAAATGAGGTTGGCACCTCCGAAATATCGGAACCTCGGCTAAGTAAGCCGAGTTTTTTTATGGATAAAACATATAATCACAAAACAACTGAGGCCAGAATATACGCCGAGTGGGAAAAAGCAGGAGCATTTCAACCTCAGCTTAAGGCTAACTTAAATAATAACCCCCAGACACCTACGTACTCCATCATCATGCCTCCACCCAATGCTAACGGCGAGCTTCATTTAGGACACGCCACGTTTGTGGCAGTATCCGACGCGCTCATCCGCTTCCACCGCATGAAAGGTGATGCAACACTTTGGTTACCCGGTGTTGACCATGCAGGAATACTTTCCCAGGTCACTTTTGAAAAGAAACTAAAAAAAGAGCAGGGTAAATCACGTTATGATCTGGGCCGTGAGGAATTTACCAAACAAGTGTTTCAGTTTTGCATGGACAACAAAATCTTAATGGAAAACCAACTCAGGGCACTTGGTGCAAGCACCGACTGGTCGCGCGAAAAGTTCACCATGGATCCGGAGATTTCGAAATTGGTTCTGGCTACGTTTATTAGAATGTATCAAGAAAAATTGATATACCGCGGATACCGTATCGTCAACTGGTGTCCGAGATGCCGAAGCACTCTCTCCGATCTCGAACTTGAATGGACAGAACGAATAGATCCTCTTTATTACATCAAATACGGCCCGTTTGTGCTTGCTACAATCAGACCGGAAACCAAGTTTGGCGATACAGCAGTTGCCGTGCATCCGGATGACCCACGCTATCAAAATTGGATTGGCAAAGAAATAGAAGTTGCCGGACTTTTGGGAACATTTAGCATAAAAGTGATAGCCGATGAAGCAGTTGACAAAGATTTTGGTACCGGAGTCATTAAAGTTACTCCTGGACACGATCCTCTGGATTGGGATATTGGCCAACGGCACAAACTAGAGGTTAAAACAGTCATTGACTTTGACGGCAGGTTAAATGAGCTAACAGGTCCATATAAAGGCCTCAAAGTCGCAGATGCCCGCACTAAGGTAGCCGCTGACATGCAAGAAAAAGGCCTGATTGAAAAAATTGACACGAATTACCTTCATACAGTAGCTACATGCGAGAGATGTAGTGCCATGATTGAACCACTCGTTTCACGACAATGGTTTGTCAAAATAAAACCGCTGGCAAAGCGCGCCATCAAAGCAGTCGAAGAAGGAAAAGTCAAAATCATTCCCCAAAAATATGAAGCAATGTATTTTAACTGGATGAGAAATATCCGTGACTGGCCAATTTCCCGCCAGATCTGGTGGGGACATCAACTACCAGTATGGTATGCCAGGTCTCAGCAAAAAACTGCAGGACAACTTAAAGAATTTGAGCTTTTGAAAAAAGGTGATACCCGTGCCCGGACCGACATCCTAGAAACCCCACTCGTATCAATTGAAAAACCTACCGGAAACGATGAATACATCCAAGATCCAGATACCTTCGATACATGGTTTTCATCAGGTCAATGGCCGGTCAATACACTCAAAACTTCCGGAATTGATGATTTAAAGAATTTTTATCCGACAACGGTCATGAACACGGCTTATGAAATACTTTTCCCGTGGGTTGCCAGGATGATCATGTTCGGACTTTACCTAACCGACGAAGTCCCGTTTCAAATCGCGCTAATCAACGGCGTTTTGCGGGACGAAAAAGGGAAAAAGATGAGCAAATCCAAAGGCAATGGGGTCAATCCCAATGACGCTATCGACAAATACGGCGCCGATGCGGTCCGCATGGCTCTGCTTGCAGGACGGGACAGCGGCAATGATCTACTGATTTCTAAACAACAGATGGAAGAACGTATTAGGGGTTACCGGAATTTTTCTAATAAATTATGGAACATTGGCAGATTTTTACTTATGCAGTTTGAAAAAATAAACGCTAATATTCCCTTTTTTGAAGATACTTCCCAAAACAGACAAATACTTCACCCAGATGACAAACGGATACTCACCGAATTGTCCCTTCAAACAAACCGCACAACTGAAGCTTTGGAAAATCATCGTTTTGGAGATGCCGCTACCTCCCTTTATGAATTCACCTGGCATGCATTTGCGGATTGGTACCTTGAAAGTGTAAAGATCAAAGATCAAAAATCAAAGATTAGCGATAAGGAGAAAATATTAACGTTGTCGGTGATGAGGCATGTATTCCTTAACATCCTTAAGCTTCTCCACCCATTTATGCCGTTTGTGACCGAGGAAATTTGGCAGTTAATGCCCACTAAAAAAACAGGTTTGCTTATCACTTCAACTTGGCCTAAGTGAGATTATTCCAAATCTTTCAAAGAAAACCGGTCGATTAAGAGAAGTATCGCGATTCCTATGAATATGTTTAAAAGAAAACTTAATAAAGGATTGTCCGGTAAAAAATAAAGATCCGCTATCCCCCATAATCCCCTCCATACAAGAATAACAGCCAAAACCACCAGAAGTATGTGCAGGTTGGAATTTTTCCGTTTTATTAATTTTAATAGCTTATACATTGCTTACCGGTAACGGAGTCAAATTAAGATGTTTTCTACATACATCAATCACTTGATGAGGTGTAAGCGACGCCTTAAGAATCGCTTCTTCTGCGCCTTCCTTTACCGCTTTGTCCAACTCTTCCTGTACGTTCGTAACCATCACAACGGGAATTTGAGACAGTGCGGGATCTTTTTTAAATTCTGCCAACATGGTCATACCGTCCATCACCGGCATGTAAATATCGACCATCACTAAATCCGGCTGGTGTTGACGGGCAATTTCTAATCCTCTTTGTCCGTTTTCGGCTTCAAACGCTTCAAATCCCTCTATCCGCATGGCATTTAAAATCACTTTGCGGTAAGTATCATTGTCTTCAACGAGAAGGACTTTTGGTTTTTTTGGCATGTTTGTTGTTTGATCCATAGTTTCTTTATAATACTTTTTCTGTAATCGTGCAAAGGCAAAAATTTTAATACTTGCGGAAACCCCATGTTTTGTATAAACATATACTGATTGGAGGAGGTGAATAATATGTGTTTTAACTGCGGCTGTATGGATCCAAAAGATCAAATGGGTAGCGATGACAACATCACGGATGAAACTTTTGAAAAAGCGGCACACGCTTCACACCAATCTGTTGAGGAAGCGATGCAAAATACAATGGACGTGCTGAAACAGAAATTGGGAAAGAACAGTTAAGAGCGGATTAAGGAACTACAGATCTTAGCATCTCGGGTTGTTAAAGTAGGCATGGTTATTCTATTGGAGCTTGACAAACTTTTCTGCTGAACTTCTATTCTGCTAAGCTCTCTTGACTGCTTGATTAACAATTCTTCGCTTTTCGCCAACCGGCTTGAGCAGCTTCTGTTTCCGTACAAAAAAACTGTTCTCCCCGAGCTTCATCAATCGCGGTTTTATCGTAACTGCCGCAACCTGGAAGGTGATAAATTTTATCGCCCGAAGAGGAAATATTTCCTTTGATAAAGCAGTCAGCTGGAACAGGATTAAATGAAGCAGTAAGGTCAGTTTTTTGCGTAATATCAATTGAACCTGAATTTTCTGTGCCCAAAGTTGTTGGACTTGTAATCATACACTTTTCCCAAAGTCCCCGTCCCACCTCCCGAGCAACCTGTTCTGCAATCCGCAATCTTTCCTGGTATTTTATATCAGGCGGATAGCTGCTTGCCCGCGCAAACCCTTCTCTCACAAGCCCTTCATTAACCATCATCTCAGTATTCCCAACATTTACATACACATACCTGAGCAATCTGCCAAACCGGTCGGTTTCCGAAACGTCTTTTTCCAACTCTATCTCTTTTCCCAACACAAACTCGCGGTTCTTCTCACTTGCTTCCTTGGCAAAACAAGCCACCGGTTGTCTAGGATCAACGCTCTCAGGAGTATCAATGCCGATATAGCGAATCTTTCTACCATCAGTGAGCTCAATCGTGTCTCCGTCAATCACTCGCGCCACTCGAGCTACTTCATGGGTGGTGCCGGCGATTATTCCAACCGCAGTTGGTTTTGGAGTAACCTGAGCTAGCTGAATTTGAGAGGTTAATTGTGGCTTGACCGAAGTGATGACCATCCCCAATCCTACTCCGAAGAGAAAAATGAGGAAAGTAATGAAAATAGATTTCTTTGCCACCACACTCCCATTCTACCACCAGATAAAACTAACAGATACTTCCCGTTGTCAATTAGCGATTGCAACCCCTACGCCTCCTTGAGTAATTTTTGATA
>CAYHKY010000018.1:0-22739 GCA_964357355.1 uncultured Gammaproteobacteria bacterium
GAGATTGTTGTAGGGTTCAATACCCTGCCAGCTCTGCTGCAGGGTTATTTATTTTCTCTTTTGTTGTCTTTGAGTGTATAATACCCGCTAATTAATAAGCTCAAGATTAGATGTTAAATATGAATCTAAAACTATTTGCTGCGGTTATTGGTTTTCTTATTTTAAGTTTTGCCGGATACTTTATTTTCGGAAACATAGTGAATAAACCATCTAAAACTAACCGAGGTTCTTTAGCTGGTTTGGATAACAAGCAGAAATCTGAAACAAACTTCGAATTTGGTGATGCGCCGGATGGAATGCCGACGTCTTACGCTGGAAGTTTTACTCAAACCGGACAATTTCCGTCACTTCTTTCCACCAACGGTGCGCGAACCCAAAAAACAGATGAAGTTTGGCTCGGGCAAGATGTGACTGTGGAAAAAGACTCGCGACAAGTGAATGTCGATGAAGCCGATGACGGAATCAGGGGTACGGCGGTTTCCTGCAAACAAAGTACAACATTTTTCTTCATTCGTATCAAAAATCCGGGACAAACGACCGGGGATGCGTACCTCAATTTATACGCAGATTGGAATAGAGACGGCAGGTGGGCGGGAAACGATGAGTGTGCGCCTGAGTGGGCAGTACAAAATATTGCCATTGATCTTGGAAAACAGACGGAAGAAGTCGCCGTTTACGAAGTTGCCTTTACCGCTGGAAAGAATACAGACAAGATTTGGTATCGGGGAGCAGTAACACTTGGGGAGAAAATGAATGAGGCGGCAACCGGCGAATTTACGAGCGGTGAAATTGAGGATTATGGACCGTACAAACCGATTTTACCCGACGAAAAATATTACAACTTTTTTTGTCAACCTGATCCCTTGGTCATCGATCACGGATCAGAAGGAAATGTAAAAGTTGTTCCTGACCTTTTTTCCGAACCGATATTTGAGATCCGATTTGGACAAAATTATCAAGCTAAAAATGATAAACATGAGGTTAATCTGTGGCCTGGCAATAACTTTGTCTTTAAGTCCACCAAAAAGGATGTTGATCCACCCAAACGTAGCGTCCCTCACTTTGTCAGTTTAAAGGTACGTTTTGGAGCAGATGGAAAAGAGGCGGTGCTTGAGAAAGCCTGCAGGGTAGTTGTCAAACACGACGAGGATCCGATAGAAATTCCCGGTGGCAAAAGTGCTCCGATTCCAACCCCAGTTCCCCAAGTAAAAACCGAATCTGGCGGTTCAACCATAGAGTCTCCGCAAAAGGAAGATCATCCGATTCAAGAAGGAATTCCTGCTTTACAATAAACTGAAAATCAATCCCAACTTTTTTAGTCGATGAATAAGTCGGGAACCCTGAGAGAACTTCTTAATATAACCCCTTGATAGGGGAAGGTAGTTAGACTAAATCTTTTTTCATCTGCTCAAACTCTTTTTTGTCGATCTCGCCTTTAGCATAGCGTTCTTTAAGAATTTCCACCGGCGATTTATCCTCGCTCGTTCTTTTACCTGAGCCGCCAAGATAGCGGAAAAGAGCAACTACGCCAAGAATGAGAAGAATCCAAAAAAGAAGCATCGGTATCCATCCCAACAGACCAAGCCCATTCCAACCACCCATCATATTGTTCCACCCACCATAACCCGTCATAGGATTTCCACCTCCTCCCATCATCCACATCATCGGCATAAAACCGACACCACTTTGAGGGATTTGAGCACCAGGTTCACAATCACTTAACCGTTTACCCATCACAACGTGCATTTGCTCTTCGCCTTCTTTTCCCATCATCCGCTCCATCATCGTGTTCATCGATTCGTGGGAGCCGCCAACCATCTGTCCCATAAAATACTCACCCAATACCCCAAAATCTTCATTTGACAGAATCTCACAGGTGACCTCTTTTGCTTGCAGTTTTTCCCATACCTCTTTCCCTTCCGCTTCTTCCCGAGCGGTATGGTTATCGGACGGCGCTCCTGACGGTGTGTCGGAATCCATCATTCCTTGAGCAAAAACAGACGACGGCACAAGGAGCAAGGCAGATAAAAGAATTGTTATCGACAATAGTTTTTTCATACGTTTACTTACTCTTATCAATAATTCCTTTGATAATTGTATCAACTTCCGTTGGCAAACTACCAAGGTCGGCCTGAGGGAAAAATTGAGGGAGGATGATTGGCCGCATTCCTGATATGAACGTTTTTCCGTCTTTCAGATACACATTCACTTTGCAAGGCAGGCACAATCCGATTTTGATATCTACCTGTAATACCGTATACGCACTTTTGGCGTTACAGATTTCGATAATCTTGAATGGTTCAATTTCAAAGCCTTTCTCTTTCAAGGTCGCGGCGACGTCGTGAATATAAAGAACTTTAAATCCGGCACCTGTTGTTTCTCGTTCAACCGCCTTTACGGTTTCTTCAAATGATTTTTCTGTTGTGACTGTGTAATCAAAATCCATATAGATTTGCCCTTAAAAGGTAATAACTTTATCGCTTTCCGCAATCAGATTATATAAATCTTCAATGCCTCCCGCAGGGCATTCCTTGCTATCTTTTTGATTTCGTATGTTCATACACGTTTCACAGGCGACAATCTTTCCACCCGACTCAAGAAATCTCCCCACTTGCTTTTGGATGTCAAATTGGGGAGAGGATAGTTTCCCATACTCGACACCTTCGCCGATCAAGAAGGCGGATACGCTATCACTTTTGCCAAGCGCCAGATTTGCAAGCCGCAACGCATTCCAATTGGTTTCGGTGTGCTTGGTAGAGAGAATAATTGTCAGTTTCATAGCATTTTGTCCTCTAGATATATTTTTTTATACCCGCTAAACAAGCGATTGATCAGCTCGTCGGTTTGTTTCAAGGACAAAACGGCGTTTTTAAGAAATACCCGACCTGTTTTGGTAACGGTATACATTCTTTTATCACGCTCGTTTTCTTTTCTATTCCACTGCGACGTCACCCAACCATTTTGTTCCATTCTCCTTAATGTTCGATACAAATTGCCTATATCTACTCTTTCACCGCAGTGTTTTTCAAGTCCTTCCATTAGGCCATAACCGTGAGCCGGTTCTTTTGAAAGGAGAAGCAGTATACAAGGTTCTACAAACCGCTCGATAGTCCCAAAGTCTCTTGATCGAAGAGGGTTTCCATGCGTACTCATATATGTAAATATCATATATCAACTATTTGTTTATTGCAACCGTTATCTTTAAAAGTGTATTTAGCGTGGGCGAAATCATAGTTTTTGTATTTTCTATCAGGTGGAGAGTTGTAAAAGACCCTGTGTTTGATTTAAAAGAAATTCGGGCTGTTGAATCATTTCCGCCCAGTCAGCGGTTCGGAAATCGTTCCACGGATCGAGCATTTCTACGGTTTTCTAAGGATTTCTTCGGATTTTAAGGCTTGCATAGGTTTGCATAGGTTTGGTAGAATATGCATAGGTTTACGCATATGCCTACGGATAATAAGTTACTATCAATTGGTGAAGCTGCAGCCTTACTTGGAGTATCTATTGATACTCTCCGGAGATGGGATTCTGCTGGTCGCTTACCTTCAATTCGGAGTGGTCCCTTAGGTCATAGATTTTATAAGCGGACAGATATCGAGCGATTCTTACAAGCAATTGACGTAGCTGCTCGGGATTGGGCAGAATCAACTATCGCTAGTCAGCCTAATTCTGATGTATACTGTCAGACTCGTGATGTGTTTCAAGCAAGACTAGAAAAATTTCAAATGGAGTTGAGTAGAGTCGCTCCAATTGAGGTGGTTTCTTTGGTAACTGCTGTTGCAGGTGAGATTGGGAATAATTCATTTGACCATAATCTAGGAAATTGGCCAGATATTCCTGGTATTTTTTTCTCCTATTCTATTCGTGATAGGAAGTTGGTGCTGGTTGATCGCGGTCAAGGGATACTGACGACGCTAAAAAGAGTTCGTACGGAATTAATTAGTTCTGGTGAAGCGATGAAAGTAGCATTTACGGAAACGGTATCCGGGAGATATCCAGAAACAAGAGGCAATGGGCTGAAGTTCGTAAGAGAAATTATTGTAAAAAATCCATTTTCTCTATATTTCCAAACAGGAGATGCTCAACTATACCTAAAAAAAGGTGACGAAGAGCTAGATATTCAACCGATTGAAAGTAAGATTAATGGATGCTTTGCTCTTATAAATTTTGAGGAATTAATATGACTATCGATTTAAAGAAATTTGGTACAACATTAGTATCACGTCCATCTGGGAAAGAAGCTTGGCTAGCTTTTCAGCCAGTATTAAATGAAGCTTTGCCAGAGGAAAAAATTATTGTTGATTTTCAGGGAATAGTAGTTCTAACTCCCTCCTGGGCTGATGAGTTTTTAACACCTCTTCGAGCAGTTTTTAAAGATAAAGTACAGTTGATGAATATTACTAATCCGTCAGTAAAAGCAACTCTAGACATATTAGATGAGCATTAACTTTGAGTATAAAGACGTAGTTTTTATATTTCTTCCCACCTTTGTTTGAGTTCGCCAACATAGCTTAAATTCTGAAATGTTTGGAGAATTGAGGCATAATTATGAGGTATAGTAATTCTAGGCTTGGGGAACCAGTTAGTCGCTACTCGAACTGAGATCGGAAACGGATTGTGCCAATGATTCCTCTGACTTGTTGCTAGTGATTGTATTTACTATCCTCTATCTCTTCAACTAATATTCGATAATTTGCCATTGACTTTGAGCTTATCTCTCCAATTAATGACTCAATAAATCTTTTGTCAATTATATTAAATCTATGTTTTTGTTTATTGATGATTTCAGAATATGAAGAATAGGGATAATTTTGTGGAGAGACAATAATCTTGCTTTTACAGGATTGAGGTGAATAAATTTGGAAAGCTGAAGGTGATATGGATCTTTTTTAATTATGATTGATTTAAATCTTCCAGTGAACACGGGACTGAAATGTTTATGGTTTTTATTAAAGTAAACAGAATGAGATGTTTGCAACAAATGGATTATTTTACTTAACGAATCATTATTTGTTTTTATATGGAGGTGATAATGATTGGGGAGTAAGCAATATGAATAAATATTCCAATCAAATTTAGATTTACTTTCTTTCAGTTTTTCTAATGCCGCCGAACATAATTGATATGGGTTTTTCCTAACTCGCAAGTAAGTTCAATAAACGATTTCAAGCTTTGGCCATATTCTGTCAGGGAGTATTCTACTTTCGGCGGAATTTGCGGAAAGATTTTTCTTAATATGATTTCATCACGCTCCAGTTCCCGTAGCTGGGCGGTCAACATTTTTTGGGTAATCCCGGGAATAAGTCGCTTCAGTTCGCTAAATCGCCTTACACCTTCCCGTAAATTCCATAAAATAAGCATTTTCCATTTGCCGCCAATCACGTCTACCATTACCTCGATGTGACAATTGTACTGTTTATCGTTTAGAGCAATCATTGGTATCCTTTCCGATACTATACTACTTTTCTGTGCGTACTTGCAATTACATATGGTTCGGATATTATCGCAAATATTTGATAAAGTTCAAAAGCAATAATCACAATTTTAAGAAAGGGGGTGAAAATAAATATGGATGAACATAATCACCATGCAGAATTGGTAAGTGGTTTCTTTAAAGAGCAGCAACAAATTTTTGATTCGTCAAGTCAAGCTATGTATGCATTTCTTGATGATGATTGCAGAGTGTGTAACCAGAAATTTGCAACACTTCTTGGGTACTCATCGCCTGATGAATGGTTCAAAGTTAATGTACAAGGAGCCTTTCCAGCTGCCTTTGTTGATACCAGAAGTCAACAAGCGTTAGTGACCGCATATCAAAACGCGATGGAGAAGATGGAAGGCGCAACAATTAAAGTAACCTGGAAGAAAAAATCCGGCGGGACAGTTGATACAACTGTTATTCTTGTCCCAATAGCTTACCAAGGTCATATATTTGCTCTTCACTTTATTTCTTAGGGAGAAAAAGGGAGCGGCTCATTTGGTGCGTTTGGAAATGGCGCTAATCTTGGAATCTAGGTCTCACCAAGGAATGGTGATGTGTAGCATGTTATATTTCTAGGTTATTGGCCTGGCCCTGGAACTGATGGCACTCAAACTGGAATTAAATTAGATAAAAGCGGGTTCAAGTGGGGGAGTTTGAAATTTAATTACTTTCACTCTTTAACCGGCTACTAAGGGTGTCATTGGGTCAATAGGTAAGCAATGAACAAGATAAGTAAAACCAGGCCAATTATTTTCGGTGGTTTTTGTCCTTTGTAATGTTTTAGGATATACGCAAATCCAATCGTGGTTCCCACGAGCCAAATCCATTCCTTTTGTTGGATATGGATGGAAGAGGGGAATAAAGCTACTATTCCACCGATCAGTAATAAATTATAAATGTTGCTTCCTAATATGTTGCCGACTGTTATTTTGTTCTGGTGATCTTCTTGGCTAAATACAGTCGTTAATAGTTCAGGTAACGAAGTAGCTACTGCTATTAGGGTAAACCCCAGAATGGTGGTTGATATACCTGTTAAGAGCGAGATGCCTTTTACAGAGTTAACAACTAAAATGCTGCCGCCAATTAATCCAAGTACGAGGACGATGATGCCAACGAAGCTGCCCCAGCCCAGCTTTCTGTATTTCACTGACTTAAATTGTTTTATGTCTTCGTGTGTTCTTCCAAAGACTCCCAGCGTGTATTCAACGATGCTGATAATTACTGCCATCCCAATGAGCAATAAGCCTGATAATGGTTTGAAAGATCCGAAAAATTGAGATATGTAGAATGCCGCAGTTGCTACCAGAAGGAATAAGGCATTACGTTGAGTTTTTGTAGTACCGATCCGTAACTTACCAATAAATAAACCTACAGGAAACACCATCAATATATTTACAATGTTGGAACCGATGATATTACCCATCGCAAGTCCTGCATCGTTTTTTATGATGGCTACTAATGAGACGGCCAGTTCGGGCAGCGATGTACCAATTGCGACAATAGTAATACCTACTATTAAGGGAGAAATGCGCAATGCTCGGGATAAATTCTTGGCTAACTCAACCAGTTTTTGGGTGGAAAATAACAGGATAATGATTCCAACTACAAATTGAAGTAAGAATGTATACACATATCCATTATAGATAATTTACAGGTATATCGGAAAGCAATGGTTCTTCACATAGAATTTGTTTGATACCCGATTTAGTCAGGATCATTTGAATGACACTTGTGATGCTGTTGTCTGTAATATCACCGAATTTCAGAAGTATCTTCTTAGTTTTCTTCATCAGATCTTAATTTTACTGTCATATTATTCATGGTAATTCAGGAATTAATATCAGACCAATCCTGATGGGAAGACTAATTCATATGAAAGGAGGTGAAAATATGTTTAAAAAAATAGTTAATAAAATTTTACCTTTAGCAGTTGCGACGGTTGCACTTATTAATCCGGTTTCAGTTCAGGCTGCGGATATTGCAGTTGTGCCTCCAGCCGGTCAAGCTTATGGAGCTCATGAAATATGGGCGCATAACGAAATGGGACAGTCATTTGTTGCTTCAACAACTCAGGTGAAAGCAGGTTTTTATGTCATTTATTCTCCGCAATCGGCTGCACTTATGGCACCGAATGCATCGATTACGCAATTGTTTGCAAAATTATACGATGGAGAAGGGATTGACAGCACGAAGTTACTAAAGAGTACGGCTTTTACTGTGGATACAATCCAAAATGGATTTTTGGATGTGGATTATGCAGCAGCCGGAATAACACTTGTGTCTGGAAATAAATATACTTTAGGGATCACGTCACCTGACAACAGAGGTTGGATTGTTCCAAGTGTATGTGACTACCTAAATTTGGATGCGTCGGGTCAACCTACGGGAGCATATGCAGATGGCCACCCGTTTTTCAATGGTGTAATGGTTACCGACGAAACAGGTATTTGCGACAATGCATTTCACGTGATTGATGTTGCAGGAGGAGTGCCACCGACAGTGAGTCCAACTCCGACACCATCACCAACGTCGACGCCTTCTCCAATAGTGCAAAAAACTTTAAAAAAAGTTGACAAAGTTGGAGTTATTAAGAAAATTACACCCCTGTATTTAGTAGTTAATAAGACGACTTTGTATCTTACGCCAACGGCAGTGATAAAGCTGAATTATTATCCGTCACTTTCCGTAGGACTAAAGATAAACTACAAGGGTTACAAAAATGCTGACGGTTCTGTGACTGCCACGTTTATAGAAGTGAAGTAATTTATATTTAAATTCAAGCAAAAAAACAGCCCTGAATAATCAGGGCTGTTTTTACTTTGAAAAATAGAGACGCATCTATTTGAACGGCAAAATCTCGAGGAATATAATTCCTCTATGAAACTTCTGATTGTTGAAGATGAAGTGAAGCTAGCCGAAACGCTCAAAAGAGGATTGGAGCAGAACGGATATGCGGTAGATGTGGTTCATGATGGTCAGGAAGGGTTGGATCAAATCGAAATTAGTTATGTGGATTATGATCTGGTTGTTTTGGATATTATGTTGCCGCATAGGAATGGATTTGATATTTGTCAAACTATCAGAGGCCAAGGTATAACAATTCCAATTATTATGCTGACAGCCAGAGATTCACTGTCTGATAAAGTTATGGGTCTTGATGCTGGTGCGGATGACTATGTTATCAAGCCTTTCGCATTTCAAGAACTCTTAGCAAGAGTTAAATCTCTTTTGCGGCGACCTAGGGATGTATGCATTACTAAGTTAAAATACGGGGAGCTATCGCTTGATCCGTCTTCCAGAACAGTTTTTAACGATGATAAATCAGTTAAATTAACTGCAAAAGAATTTGCGATTCTTGAGTATCTTATGCGAAATGCAGGTAAAGTTATAAGTCGGGAAATGATACTATCTCATGTATGGGATCAGGCATTTGACTCGTTTTCAAATGTGGTGGATGTGCATATTGCTAACCTGAAGAAAAAAATAGACAAACCGAAATATGAAACTTTTATCGAAGCTGTCCGGGGTTCAGGCTATCGGTTCAGAAAATAATTCATTCGCACAAGCGAGAATTCTACTATCGATTCAATATACGATAGTTTTTGGCACGCTCATTCTTCTGTTAAGCGGGATACTGTATTACTTGTTTGCTGCTGATATTTATGAAGATATGAGTAGTGTTTTTCCGGATAAAAGCGAACAGGTACGAATCATCAATCAACATAAAGGAAAGCTATTAAAGCTGATGTTGATAATTGACGGAAGCTTACTGATGTTTATTGCCGCTGCCAGCTATTATTTGGCAGGTAAGACTCTCAAACCAATTCAGGAAAATTATGAAGCGCAAAAAAGATTTATTGCAGACGCCTCGCATGATTTACGGACTCCAATAGCGATTCTGAAAGCCGATCTGGAAGTTTATATTCAGGATAAGAAATTCACACCTTCGCTTAAACCGATATTCAAAAGTTATTTGGAAGAAGTGGATCAGATGAAGCAGATAGTAGAGGATTTACTGATGTTATTTAGATTTGACAGTAACCAGATGGTTATTGAGATGAAAACGGTGGATTTTAAAAAAATATTAACAAATAGCACCGCTAAAATGTCCTCATATGCCAAATGTAAAAATGTCAACCTACAGCTTTATACTGACTCGGAAATGTTAGTTTCAGGAGATGCTCTTTTACTGCAGCAAGCTTACCGAAATATTTTAAAAAATGCCATTGAGTATTCCTATGCCGGAGGGGATGTGATTATAAACGTAACCAATGTCGGTCGGAAAGTGAAAGTAGAGGTGAGGAATGGAGGTATCGGAATCCCCAAAGCAAATATAACTCATGTATTTGAGCGCTTTTTCCGTACTGATGGGTCCAAAGAAAAAAGAAGAGAGGGTACCGGATTAGGACTGCCAATTGCCAAACAGATTGTTGAAAAGCATGCAGGTTCTATTTTTTTAACCAGTTCACCTCAAAACGGAACGACAGTAAGTTTAATGATTCCGCGTATTATCATGTAATTAAGAATTAATTATGTGTATAGTCAAAAAATTAACCACAGTAAATAAAAACCTCACAGTCGTATTGACACGTTAGTTTAACGTATATACAATGTAATTACTATGATTACGAGTATTGTTAGCATTGGGAACTCCAAAGGTATTCGCATCCCAAAAATTCTCCTTAAGGAGAGCGGTTTTGAAAGGGATGTTGAACTTAAGGTAAAAAAAGGTGAGATTAGAATCACTCCAGTTATCAAACGTAAAGCAGTAAACATTGAACTTCTTCTCTCAGAAAAAGTCTTAGCAGAAGATTGGAACCGTCCAGAAGAAGATGAAGCATGGAAAGATTTGAAATAGGAGATGTTGTTTTAGTACTGTTCCCTTTTTCGGATTTGAAGGGACAGAAATTGCGCCCGGCTCTGGTTTTGGCTCGGGCAGAATTTCATAACGTTATTCTTTGCCAAATTACATCAAAATCATACTCATCAAAAATTTCCATACGGCTCACCAAGAGTGAATTTGTGAAGGGAAGTCTTCCTGTCACCAGTTATATACGTCCTGATAAATTATTTACTGCTCAAGTCTCAATTATTCAAAAAGTCTTAGGAAAGCTCAACCGGAGAAAGAAACGGAAAGTACTCGTAGCAATGCAGAAAATGTTTACAGAAGACTTATAATATAAATATTTGGGAGATTCTTTGACGAGTTATTTTTGCAAACAAAAAGTAAAAAAGTTATGTTTAAAAAACTTTACGCGCTATGTTTACTTGTTGAAGATTATGAAAAATCACTTGTGTTTTATAGAGACACATTAGGGCTTGAAGTCAATTCACATGATAATAGATATACCGATTTTAAATTGGGTAACATACTATATGCCATCTTTCAAAAAGATGAAGCAACAATAATGTTTGCAAAGAACCATATGACATCCGGAGGTGGGAGTGTCATAGCGTTTTCAGTGAAGGATGTGGGTGAAACCTGTAAAGTGCTTAAAGAAAAAGGAATTGAAATTTTTGATGGACCAAAGGTGATGTCATGGGGACAGACTGTTGCATATTTCAAAGATCCAGATAATAATATTTTAGAACTCACAAGCTGATTTTGAGAAAAAATTTGCATTTATTATGGTTGTTCCGGACGTATTATTTTATTGGATCGGATGGAAATAGTTGGACTTTATTTAGCAAAAAACAATAAGATTATTTTGTGACGTTTAAAAATTTAATCATTGGATTCGCTGGTGTCTTTTTTATTCTCTTCATTTTCATTTCTTTCAGACTTACATCAAATAATCAAGAAAATCTTCAATCTACCACTGTTCAAAAAAAGCAGAAAACCTCAGATGAGCCACCGCTGAAATTAAAAAATATTGGAGTAAATCTAGATTACTACGACCCAAAAACCAATAAAGCCGGAGATTTTGTATTTACCAAAGAAAAATTACAATTCGAACGTTTGTTTATGGGTTTTGGTTTTGTCATTCCGGCTGAAATAACAAGCGGAGGGAAAGCTAAATCAAATCCGCAACCGACTTTTATTTTACCTTTAAAGACTCCTGTACGTTCTTTAGTGGATGGGGTGGTTGCTCAAATGCCAACACTTTGGAGTGGAGATATTTCTATACAGGTTACTACAGATGGGAAACTGCAAAGATGGGTTTATGAAACAGAACACGTAACAAATCCCAAAGTTAAAGTAGGCGATAAGGTAAAGGCAGGTCAGATTATTGCAGAGGTAAGCAACTTTGATAAAAGTGCACCTGCTGGATTTGGTGCAGTAGAAATCGGAATTTTGAAAGGCGGACAAATCCCGGAGCATGTCTGTCCGTTTGCATATCTTGATGAGAGTATCAGAGAAGGCACGTTTAACAAAATGATCGCCCTTTTTGAGTCCTGGGAAAATTACGCAGGTGATCAATCGCTCTACAGTGAAACAATTGTTCCTGGCTGCATAGCACAGGATCCGATTCCAGGCTAAAATTTTAAACTAGCCAATATTCCCCTAAAGACGTAAAATCTCACTATGGTCAGAAAAGCAAGAGTTACTGATATTAAGTCAATATTAAATATATATAACAAGGTGAAGTTGGATAGAGGTAGGCTCGGTGATGTCCTATACGAATCAGAAATTCAAAAAAATGGTTTTTTACTCGGTTTAGATACATCCGATACGTTTATTAAAGAAGTTAACGAAGCTTATATGTTTATTGTTGACGAAGATGGAGACAAGATAGTCGGATATCTCATCGCAGACCATAGTGAGGAACAAAAATATTATGATGATGAATATAAAACTTGGTTCGATCCAGAGTTGAAAAACTTCTATTATCAAAATCCCAAGGGAATGACTCTTGCATCTATAGCTGTTGATCCTCAATATGGTAGAAAAAGAATAGCTGCCGGGTTATTAAGTTGCTTAGAAGATAGGCTGATTAAAGAATCGTATCAATATTTATTTTCTATTGTTACACTGGCTCCGGTAACCAATTGTCCATCAATCACTTGGCATAGTAAAAACGGATTTAAACGACTTGCAATGGGAAAACCCCGAAGACTTTTTGACTTGGATAATTATTCCGGTATTTTGCTTTGTAAGCATTTATAGAAAAATAGCAGTTTTAACAGGTTGATTTTGGATGGGTATTACACAGATTCAAACGGAAACACATTGCTTCATTATGTGTCGAAACATCAAAACTTTATTTAATTTCGATCCTCCGTCAACTGAGGAAGAGATCCGAGAATCTTCTCTTCAATTCGTGAGAAAATTAACAGGAACAACCAAACCTTCGAAAACTAATGAAATTGTTTTTAATCATGCCATAAATGAAGTAGCCGCGACTACAAAAAATCTTCTCGGTTCGTTGGTAACCAATAGCAGACCGCGAAATCGTGAAATTGAAGCACAGCGCGCACGTGACCGAGCTGCAAAAAGATTCAGTTTGAGAAAACAGTAAGATATTTTGTTAATTACAAATATTTATAAATGGAAAGAACTTACAGATTTAAAGCGCTTGTGTGGATATTTCCTGGAAATGCTCCATGGCACATGGTGACTTTACCTAAGAAGACCGCTAAGGATATCGATTATTATTTTGCTCATGTCAAACGGGGATGGGGATCTTTACCTGTTCTTGTCACTCTCGGTAATACCAGTTGGAAGACGTCAATTTTTACGGATAAGAAATCAGACTCATACATTTTGCCGTTGAAACTCGAAGTCCGTAAGAAAGAAGCCATCAAAGTAGGGGATAATGTAAGTTTTTCTTTAATAATTAATGCATGGTAAAATAAATAAGCATGGAAAAACCTGAAATTACACAATTAAAAGAGCTTTTAAAAACGGTGCGGTTCGCCACGATGGCCACAGTCAATCAGGATGGTTCACCGCATAATTCACCCCTTGTGTTTCTGCATGATAAGGCATTTACACATGTATACTGGGGATCTCATCCCGATTCGCAGCACTCAAAAAATATTTTACGAACTGGACAACTCTTTGTAGTGATATATGATTCTTTTGAAGCGAAACCAGGATTATATATTCGAGCAGAAAATGGACATATAGTTGAGGGCGATGAATTACAAACTGCTTTGGCTATACACAATGTAATCAGAAAGCATATCGGTAAAAAAGAAATTACACTGAGTTACTACATGGGAAGTAGTCCACAACGAATGTGGTCTGCAAACATCACCAATATGTGGATCAATGGAGTAGAGCGAGACAATAATGGTTTCATGGTCAGGGATTTTAAAATAGAAATCAAAAGGGATGATTTAATTATTTAAATTAGCGTACCTTGATCTATAGAAATTTTTATTCTTGCCTTTTTGTGAGGCTTTGTTTTTGAAGAAATTTCTGCATTCAATTCCACTTTACTTATTGGTTTTAAAATTTTAGGAGAATTTTCAGACAAATCCTTGGCTACCGGGTATATCTCCATATCATCAGCAGGATAAACTTCCAGATAAGAAAGGAGTGACACTATATCTTTTTCATCCGGATCAAGCCAAGAGTTTTGATCTTTTTCCCGAAGGACAGCTGGTTGTCGGTTATGAATTTTTTCTGCTAGTGCATTAGGTGTTGTGGTGATAATACAATATCCTTTTACCTGTTTACCACGGGTATCTGTAAATTCATTCCAAAGTCCTGCAAATGCAAAAAACTTGCGTGATTTGAGTCGAAAAGCATGAGGAATTTTCACTCCCTGCAATTCTTTCCACTCAATCCAGTGAGATGCGGGTATGAGGCAACGCTGTGATAAGAATGCTTTCTTAAAATATGATTTATTTTCCTTGAGCGATTCAATCCGGGCATTAATCACTCCGCGGTTTTCCGGAAACCCGTCCCAACCGGGGTGATACCACCAGAGCATCGGTTCGGCTTGGTTAGGGCTATTGCGGGTTACGACGACATTGACTGTTTTTGGTCTGATATTATATCGGGCTTCTATAAGAGCCTTGTCTGGGTTTGCCACGCCATAAATCTTTATGAAATCATCACGGCCAATTTCATCCCTTGAGTAAAATCCACACATATATCTATTATACCGTTCTTGTAAAAAACTGATGTTACAAACAATATGTTAAAATATGCAAAATAATAAAAAAAGGAGGATTTATGAAAAAAATGAACCCGGTAATCCATTTTGAAATGCCCTACAAGAATGCCAAACAGGTGGCAGATTTTTATGCAAAAGCATTCGGATGGAAACATCAAACCATGGACTCGAAGATGGGGAATTATATAGTAGTAACAACTACAGAATCTGATGATAAAGGACCAAAGAAACCCGGTGCTATAAATGGCGGGTTTTTCCCAAAAGATCCCAAAACGTCGCAGGTTCCATCAGTAGTTATAGCAGTTGATGATATAAATGATCACGTCAAAATAGTAAAATCAGCCGGAGGCAAAGTCCTTGGGAAACCCATGGAAATTCCCGGTGTCGGTAGGTATGTTTCGTTTTTGGATACTGAAGGAAATCGTGTCGGTATGCTTCAAGCATCTCGATAATAAGCTTATTAAGTTTAGTTATTGAAATAAGACTCCCTATGCAGACAGCTGATGCTTCTACAGTTTTTATTCTTCATGGTGGAAAAACCTCTATTGATTCATCTCAAAATGACGAATTTTTCCTTCAGAGTACAGAGTTAGTTGAAAAAAATTCGGTGCACATAGCGCTTTGTTATTGGAGTCGCGTCAAAGAACAATGGGATGCACTTGCTGCACAAAATCAAGATAAAATAACTAAACAAACTTCAAAACAAGTTAAGTTTTCTGTTGTCCAAAGTGTTGAAGACTTATATATTAAACTTGAACAAGCAGACGTGCTATATGTGGCCGGTGGGGAAGAGGAATTGATTGAACCTTATCTACAGAAACTATCCCAATTAAAAGAAAAATTAAAAGGAAAAGTATATTTGGGCAGTTCGATGGGAGCATTCATAGTGTCATCTCATTACGTATTATCCCTGTCAACTCAAAATGAAAATAAAGTATACAAAGGTTTGGGGATACTGCCGATTAACACACTTTGTCACTGGAATGTAGAAAATAAAAAACAACACAAGATCAATCTTTTGCGAAAGGCCGATTCAAAGTTGCCGATTGTACTTCTTGATGAACAAAGGTTTGTGAAGTTTGTTTATTAACTCGAAATTATTACAAATATTTATCCGCAAAGTGTTTGATTTCAGAAAGTATGGGAAGAATACCTTGGCCTTTGTCGGTAAGCGCATATACCACAGAAAGTTTATCAACTGTTTCCGTTTGACGCTTGAGTAGTTTTTGTGCTTCCAGTTTTTTGAGCCTGTTTGTCAAAGTAGTCGGATTAATATTTGGCAGAATACGTTCCATTTCAGTAAAACGCTTTTCACCGTCAGAAAGCACCTGTATGATTTGCAATGTCCAATAGTCACCCAATATTTTTAACTCCTTAGCTGAACATTTAGTTTCTGGAATAGTATTCATACTTGACATCACTATAGAGTTTATAGTACTATATTTTCTATAGTAATTATAACATATCGTAAACTAATTTATTCAAGTAGGTATATGAAATTCAACAAATTAGCTAATCATGAAACCATTGTAAAAACAAAAACAGCGCTTATTGCTAAAGGAATTGAGACAGTGTTAGTCGATGATGAAATAAGTGCACTTGAAAAAATTAATACCTGGATTCCAAAAGGTGCATCTGTCATGAACGGCTCTTCTGTAACGCTAGAACAGATTGGATTTGTGGAACTTCTGAAATCAGGAAACCACCAGTGGGACAATCTTCACGCGGCAATAGTTTCTGAAAAAGACCCGGTGAAACAATCTCAACTTAGAAAACAAGCATTACTTTCTGACTATTATTTGGGCAGCGTCCATGCTTTGGTTGAAAACGGTGAATTTATAATAGCTTCAAATACCGGCAGCCAGCTTCCCCACGTCGTCTACAGTTCACCCAACCTTATATTTGTCGTTGGTACGCAAAAAATTGTACCGGATCTGACTGAAGCGATGAAACGGTTGGAAGAATACGTCGTCCCACTAGAAGACCAACACATGAAAAAACTATATGGCGTAGGGACAAAGCCGAACAAAGTTCTTATATTCAAAGGTGAAAGTGCTTATCTTGGCCGCAAAGTCAGAATGATTCTAGTGAATAAAACTCTCGGGTTTTGATTGACTTTACAATCCTTTAAAAATACTGATCTAGCAATTAAATTGTGAAATTGTAATTTCAATCAATGTTAATAGTGAAAAGGGAATACGGAAAGTCAGGATTAATATCGTTCCAGAAGTAATTTAACTTCATTTTCATGTTTAAGATCTTTCATTGCATTCCATTCTGCTTTGCGGACCGCGAGAAATGAACGAGCAAGGTCCCTTCCAATGATTTTCAGTAATACATTGTCTTTTTCGAGCGCCTCAATAGCTTGACCAAGGTTGTCCGGAAGAGGTTTAATACTTCGTATATTTCGTTCAGTTTCTGTCAAAGTAGCCGGATCCAATTGAACAGATTCACAGAGTTTCATGTTTTTTGATATCCCGTCAAGACCCGCAGTTATAACTGCTCCTAGAGCTAAATATGGATTGCACGTAGGATCTACGGTTTTGAGTTCGATGTTAGTGATGGATTGACTTGCTGCAGGTTGCGGAATGCGAATAGCTGCCTCACGATTACCATATCCCCAACAAGCATATGCACCACTCCATGACCGAGGTTTTAAGCGTTTAAATGAGTTAGTGGTTGGGGTAGAGATGGCAGTTAGTGCGGGTAAATGATGGAGAATTCCTGCCATAAAAGCAGCAGTTAGAGGAGATATGCGCTTGCCATTCGGATTAGCGGTAACATTTTTATTTTTTTGCCAAAGACTGATATGTAGATGTGCTCCATTACCGCCTTGACTTACTAGTATTTTTGGAACAAATGAGGCAATAAATCCCTGATTTTGGGCAACTGCGCGTACTGTTTCCCGAAATATAATTTGTTGATCAGCAGCTTTCAGAATATCAGTAAAACGCACCGGTATCTCAAATTGACCGGTTCCTGATTCTGCATAGAGCATTTCCGGATAGATTTCTTGAGTTGAAAGTGCTTTAGTAATTTCGTCCAAAATGGAATGAGCTTTATCGAGGGCAAAAGTTTGCGCAAACAGTGTCTGATCAATTGGTTGCGGTGGGTCAATTTCAGGATTAAGCAGATAAAACTCATTTTCAAACGCAGCCATAAATCCAAGATTCATTTCTGCTGCTTTTTGGATGACTCTGCGCAGGAAACTGCGCGGACAATGACTCCAGGATTTTTCTCCGTCGTAAATGTCAGTCAAAACTCTAGCGTGAGTAGGGGAATATGGTAAGGGTTTAAATGTGGACCAATCTGCCCGCATGTGGACTTCACCGGTTGGAGTCAGACCCGAATCTTGAGCAGGTGAATCATACATCACCGGAAGTGCTTGTTGGGCTGCTGCTATGCCTACATCATTCAGATATTCATTAAGATAACGAGTGCTGACAGCTTTACAACGAATAATACCTGCATTGTCGCACCACAAAAAACGCACGAAGTGAATATTTTGGGATTTAATTATTTTTAGAATTGTTGCATCAATCTGATGTACCATATTGTAAGGAATCTTTTGCGAGAATTATAACACGATGAATAATCTATAGGGTGTTATAGCGCATTAACGTCTTATATCTCTACTTAGAGATGATGAAAAAAAAGCAGATGTTATCGAGTATTTTAAATAAAAGTCCTTGACAAGTCCTGTTTTTGGTTCTATCATAAAGACATGAACACACCACAAGTACAAATTAAAATTAACCTTCCTCTAGCTCTGAAAGATTATTTGGAAAGCAAAGCGGGTAAATATGACTTGCCAATTGCAGGTTATGTCAAACACCTGATACTCAAAGATGTTGCTGATATGGATTTTCCTGCATTTAGAATTTCCGACGCTTCTGAACTAAAGGCCCGTAAGGCTCTTACTGAAAGAAAAAAAGCTATTATAGTGAAAAGCACTGCAGAGTACTTCAAGAAACTCTAAGGTAGATATGGATTTTCAAATATCACCTGATCTTGAAAAGGAACTTAAAAAAATAAAATCCAAAGACCTGCAGTTGATTCGGAGAATCGAAAAACAGCTGAACTTATTTCAACAAAACCACTTACATCCATCACTCAGAGTCCACAAACTGTCGGGAAACCTGAAAAATATCTGGAGTATCGCAATTGATAAAAACTATCGAATGTTGTTTGTCTACGACGATAACGGAGTATATTTTTTCGATATCGGAACCCATGATCAGGTGTATAAATAGTAGATAAATTAACTTGCTGGAATAATCTCGTAATTTCTTATTCCAGAAACGGATCAGGTGTGGTATTCTATAACGATCATGGATGAGAAAGAAAAGTGCCCCAAATGCGGAGCTCCTTTAGGAGATATCATTGAAACCAAATCGGGCAGGAAACTCCAGCGGTGCAGTACAGCCAGTCCCTGGGATCCGAAGGTTAAACCAACTGGATGTGATTATGTAAAATGGTTAGCAGTTGAGCCCAAGACACTTGATGAGAAATGCCCCAAATGCGGAAACCCTTTGGTTTTGGCGGTAACGCGGTTTGGGAAGAAAATGAAAAAATGCAGTACCGGCGGGTGGGACAAGGTGACCAAAACCTCTACCGGTTGTGACTACATCGAATGGATTAACGGCACGACCGAGAAACTCAATGAGAAATGTCCGGACTGTGGTGCCGACTTAGTTTTGTATACGACTGCCAAGGGGAAGCGGATGAAAAAATGTTCAACCGCAGGGTGGGATAGGGTGGCAAGGCAGCCTACAGGTTGTACTTATGTCGAGTGGCTAAAAGGAAATGCAGAAAATACTTCAAGTGGTGAAGAATTCCTTCCTCCGGAACCTGCAGCATAAATTTCCAGATATTAAGAATTTATCTCTCGTAATAATATGTCGGTCCGTAAATTGGACCTATAGGACTGACTTCTTTTGGTTTCCAGTGCGGAAAATTAAAGGCTACACTGATCACCCGGCATCCTTTTTTTAATTCTTTTTCTAGCTTTTTTTCCAGTGCATCATTTGTTTCCTGAAGTAAATAAAGACATACCACATCTGCTTTTTTTAAATCAACATTAAAAAAATTCTTATGTAAAATGTGAGTATTTTTTTGAAGTCGAAGTAGTATTATCCAAGCTCTAGAATAGAGGACACGTAGAATGTCGATTTCAACTCCAAAAGATTTTGCACCACGTAGTGCAGCAGCTATTACTAATCTGCCGTCACCTGAGCCTAACTCATAAAAAACCTCACCTTGTTTGATATTTGCCAGTCTCATAACTTCTTCAACCACTTCAACCTCAAGCGGGACGAATGGCGCACCGTATTTATTACTTTGACGGATATATGTATTCCAATAGAGATAAACAAGAAAAATTACTATAACACCTAATGTTTCCAACATAAATTTCAGAGTAGTACTTTAGAAGTTTTATTTCAATCATCCCAATTAAAATTAGTTCTAGACTATAATTCAGACATGAATCGATTGTCTGCTTATCAGGTTTATCTGCTTACTCGTTTTGTCCAGGCGCTTTCCTTTGCAGCAATCGGTGCCTACACTGCCTTGTATAGGATAAACATTGTTGGACTCAATCCTTTACAGCTTATTTTAGTTGGCACTGTTCTTGAAATTACTTCATTTTTATTTGAAGTACCCACTGGTGTGATAGCTGATGCGTATAGCCGTAAACTTTCCACAGTTATCGGAGTTGTCCTGGTAGGTGTGGGATTTATGTTCGAATCGTTATTTCCCACATTTGTGACAGTATTAATAGCCCAAGTGATTTGGGGTATCGGATTTACATTTATATCTGGTGCCAGAGAAGCGTGGATTGCGGGAGAAGTTGGTGAGAAAGAAGCAAATAAAGCATACTTTAAAGCAGCACAGTTGGTTCAAATCGGATCAATTTTTGGGATAATATTAAGTATGTTTCTAGCTGTCATCTCTGTCCGCTTACCGATATTTGTAGGCGGATTACTTCATGTAATGTGGGGGGTGGTACTCTTTTTCCTGATGCCGGAGAAACATTTCACGTCTGCTAAATCCCAAGATAGAAGTAACTGGCAACATATGTGGGATACACTTAAGTCCGGGATAACTCAAATAAAATATAATCGTATGTTACTTTTGATTGTGGCGGGTGGGGGTATATATGGTATGTTTTCGGAAGGGTTTGATAGACTCTGGACTGCACATTTAATCAAAAACTATGTGTTTCCTGCCATATTACCAATTTCTCAATCAACCTGGTTTGGCATCATCTATTTGGTAACATTAACGTTTTCTTATATCGGTATCGGGTTAGTAAATAAAGGAGTCAACAAGGAAAGTGAACGTTCAATAATTATTACATTTATAGGGATATTAGGATCATTGATGGGAGTTACTGTTGGTTTTGCCTTTGCTCCCGGTTTCACAATAGCTGTCGCTTTTACATGGATCATATTTATGCTTAGAGAAGCAACTTATCCGTTGTATAACAGCGTGTTGATCAAGGAATCTGTCCAGTCATCACGGGCTACTGTCTTGTCGATCGCATCCCAAGCTAATTCTTTAGGTCAAATCACCGGCGGTCCAATTTTAGGTGTAATTGCGACTTTTCTATCTCTTAGAATGGGAATGTTTAGTACCGGGATTGCTTTGGTACCGGTAATATTTCTTTTTCTTTTTGCACTCAAAAACAATTCCCATGCTAGAATCAATTAATACTAATTCATGAATATTGGATATAATGATTTAAATTTACATATGGAAGAAGTTCATGTTAAGTTTGCGTCATCGCAGGATTTTGATGTGGTTCGCCATTTTGACCCGCATTCAATATACATTGACCCTGAGAAACTTAAATATAAGCTGATGCAAAAAGAAGTTTTAATTGCACAAATTAAAGATAAAATTGTTGGAATTATTAAATTTTCTTATTTTTGGTCCACCCGTCCATACCTAGACTTGATTTATGTTGAAGAGAGAATTCGAAAACAAGGGATAGGAACAAAACTTCTCCAATTTTTGGAAATTTACCTGGTAAAAGCGGGATACAACTATCTATATACTTCGGCTCAGGGTAATGAGCCAGATTCACAGAATTGGCATAAGAGACAAGGATTTAGAGAGTGCGGTAAATTGGAAGCTATCAATCTTCCCCGGGAGACAAACACTGAAGTGTTTTATTTCAAAAGAATTGCAAATGGTGACCCAAACGAAGATACACTAAAGACTTATCCAGTGTCATAAAAAAATAGCGATTAATATTACTCTGTTCAAAAGATGTCCAAGTATCCTGTTATACTTTATTCATGAAATTCACCTCTTACGATGACATCAATGAATTCCTTGATTAGTTATTAATTCAACTTCAATCTATTCTTGGAGATAAACTAATGGGCTTATATCTTTATGGATCTCTGGTATGGGGAGATTTTGACAGAGAAATTAGTGATATTGATCTGTTGGCAGTTACTTCAACGGGTATAAATAATAAGGAATTTGATGCATTGAAAATCATGCATGATGAGTTTGTCGTAACTCACAAGGAGTGGGAAGATCGAATTGAAGTAGCCTATGTGTCGCAACAAGCATTAAAGACTTTTAAAGATCGTAATAGTCAGATTGCAGTTGTCAGTCCGGGTGAACCATTTCATTTCAAAGATGCAGGAAAGGACTGGTTGATAAATTGGTATCTCATACGAGAGAAGGGCGTAACACTTTTTGGTCCGTCGCCTCAATCCATCATACCGCTGATTTCCAAAGAAGAGTTTATACAAGGGGTTAAAGATCAGGTTATAAAGTGGCGGGAGTGGGTGACCCACGAAAAACACTCAAGAAAATATCAATTTTATCTATACCCGTCTTACGCTGGTTTGTCCCGATTTAATCAGGATCAAAGCAGCTTAGAGGGGTATATGGCCGCCTGCCTGCCGACGAGGTAGGGAACGAATTCAAGTATGTAGGCTATATGATAGCGTTTGTGGTGTTGGCGTTTAGTTTATTTCTGACTCCTCTTTCCAAAAAACGTTGCTGTCTTTGTCGATGACCCCGAATTTATTCATGTATTCAATATGGTTTGGTAATGGTTCAGTTGAAGGGGTAGGTATAAATTCCAGCAATATAAATGCCGGTTGCTCATCCCGGTACCATATCACTTTGATTATTTTGCTGTTTTTGGGGATTTTGGTACCCCG
>CAYHKY010000019.1:0-22443 GCA_964357355.1 uncultured Gammaproteobacteria bacterium
CTGAGATTGTTGTAGGGTTCAATACCCTGCCAGCTCTGCTGCAGGGTTATTTATTGGGAAAAAACTCAAAGGTTCTTTTGCTCTCGTCAAAATAAGATCATTTGGTTCAAAACCTACTTGGTTACTCATCAAACACAAAGACGAATTTGTGGAAAATGGCTATGACGCCAAAAACTATGATTATTCAGAGGTATCAAAACTTTCATTGGAAGAAATAGCTTCGAAAGGTGATTCTCGGGGCTGATTTAATATCTATATAAGGAGGATCGCCTGCGCCTCGAAATATAAAAATTGTCTATTTGTGGTCTTAATCCTCGTGGTTGACAATACGCTATAATTTCCTTGAGAAATGCGTCTGCATAAGCGGCAAGCTTCCGATCACCGACCCCTTTAATCTTTGCAAATTGCGATACTGTCTGTGGAAAATAGGTCGCCATTTCTCGAAGTGAGGTGTCGGGAAAGATGATGTAAGGGGGAAGACTTTGTCTGTCAGCCAAATCTTTTCGGAGTATTCGAAGACGATTAAATAATTCATGTTCCATGGATTTTTCCTGCATGTCTTCTTTCGCAATTGCTCGTCTTTCAAGTTTCGTGAGAAAAACATGTTGTTTTCCTTTCAAAACATAAGCGCTTTTGGTTGTGAGATTTATCGTGGGATATTGATCGCCCTCTCTGATTAAAAAGCCTAATTCAATCAGTTCTTCGATAAGTGTTTGTAGTTGTTCGCGAGAATAATCTTTAACTATTCCAAATGTAGAAATCTCATTATGATGATTTTGGACTATCCGATTGATTTTTTTACCTGTCAAAATATTTGCTAAATAACGACTGCCAAATCGTCCTTGGACTCGATACACACAAGACATGATTTTTTGAGCAAGTATAGTTGCATCAAAAGTTTCCCGCGGCGATAAACAATTATCACAAGCACTACAGTTATTTTCTACAATTTCTCCGAAATAGCTAAGTAAAGATTGTCTCCGACAAAGAGAACTTTTGGCAAAGCTTAGCATTTGGTTAAGTTGCCATTTTGCAATATCTCGCTCACGTTCATCCTCTTTTTGTTCTATGAAATATTCAATTTTTCGTTTATCTCCAAAACTGAAAAATAAAACACATTCACTCGGTAGTCCATCTCTTCCGGCACGACCAATCTCCTGATAATATCGTTCTAAATTTGCGGGCAAGTCATGATGAATGACAAATCGTACGTTTGGCTTGTCAATGCCCATACCAAAGGCGATAGTGGCTACAATTACTTCTATGTCTTCGTGAATAAATCGTTCCTGATGTGTTTTGCGGACTTCCGCCTTCATACCTGCGTGGTAGGGAAGTGCTTTGACCCCAGCTTGGATGAGGAAGCCGGCGATTCTCTCTACGGTATCTCTACTCTGACAATAAACGATACCTGATTGTCCCGTATGTTTTCTTAAATAGGAGAGGAGCTGTTTTTCAGGATCTTTCTTGTTTTCCACGATGAGTGTCAGATTAGGTCTGTTAAAGCTAGCCTGATATGATTTTGCATCTCTCAACTGAAGTTGAGTCATAATGTCTTGACGAACTCTCTTAGTGGCAGTTGCCGTAAGAGCAATTATTGGGATTTGCGGAAATATTAGTCTGAATCTCTTTAACTCTCGATATTCAGGACGAAAATCATGACCCCATTCAGAGATACAGTGAGCTTCATCAATGGCAAACAAAGAGAGTGGTAATTGTTTTATAAAGTCTAGAAACTCATCTTGGATCAATCGCTCTGGAGCTACATATAAAATACGCATTTTATTTTGTCGCAATTCTGCTTTTACATTTTCTTGGTCATCTTGCGTCAATGAACTATTGAGGTACCCGGCCGCCACTCCATTTTGTCTCAAGTTATCTACTTGATCTTTCATAAGCGCTATCAGCGGTGAAACGATGATAGTTATTCCATCTTGGATCAGAGCAGGTAGCTGATAGCATAAAGATTTGCCACTTCCAGTAGGCATGAGTACAAATACATCTCTTTTTGCCAATACATCGCCAATAATTTCTCTTTGAAGAGGGCGAAACGTAGAATACCCAAAATAATGCTTAAGAGGTATCTGTATATCCATAGATTATGAATATGTATTATATCTGATCGTTTTTGAAACTGAATTAATATAAACTACAGGAAAGGAGAATTTAGTTATGCTTAGCGATTTATATATATCGGGATACTAAATACGGATGGATTCCGGATTTACCAGACCAAAGAATATTTTATTATTCGCAAGTAAATAAATTTAGCTCGACAGATTTCTGGATTATTTAAGACGTGGAGTAGATAAGATATGAATTTATCCTGAGTTAGTTCATAAATGAACAAAGCAAAAGCATTACTTGATCTAGCCAAAGAAATTGAAGAATGTCACGAATGTAAAAAAGATACCTTAGGTATGGCAGTTCCTGGAGAAGGTAATCCTGATGCAAAAATTGCTTTCATCGGTGAAGCTCCCGGGAAAACTGAAGCTGAAACCGGCAGGCCGTTTGTAGGACGATCGGGCAAACTCCTGCGGAGTCTGATTCGTGAAGTTGGATTGACTGAAAAAGAAGTATACATCACTAGTCCGGTAAAACGATTACCTAAAAAAGGTACTCCAACGGATAAACAAATTACCCATGGACGGAAACATTTAATCAAACAATTACAGGTAATTAATCCTGAGATCATAGTTCTTTTAGGAAGCGTTGCTGTTAGAGCCATACTTGATGAGAAATTACCAGTACTAAAACGACATGGTGAAATAGTGAAAAAAAACGGGCGGAATTATTTCCTGACATTACATCCGGCTGCAGCGATCAGATTCGTGAAATTTAAAAAGATAATAATTTCCGATTTTGCAAAACTAAAACCACTCACTCTTTCACTTTAATTCTTCGAATAATTAAAGTGTGTCTAAATATCTAAACTAACTGGCATTATTTTTTGAAGACCTGAAGTCACGAAAATACTTCTATGATAATAGGTCATTTGATATTTCATTAGTGCTTCTTGATGTGTCTTTGTGCCGTACCCCATATTGTTACACCAACTATAACGAGGAAATTGTTGATGTAAACTTTTCATGATGGTATCCTTTTCCACTTTGGCGACAATTCCGGCTAATATAACTTCCGGTATTGTAGCATCAGCATTTATCACTGAACTTATGCAGTGAGTTTTACCTCTGACTTGTATTTTTAAATTGCCGTCAACAATAAATTCCGTTGCCTCAATTTTTTTTATCAGGCGCTTAAATATTTCTTTATTAGCCCAACCGATACCGTGATTATTTATAGATCTTGCTGATATTATTTCTACCCAAATTTCCGCTTTAACTTTCTTAAGAGCCTGATAAATTAATATTCTGCGTGTCGGGTTCAGTAACTTTCCATCTTTTGCTTTGGTTTTGGCAAGTTGTTCAACCTCGGTAATAGAACAAGGCAAGATAACCGCCGTAGCAACCAGAGGTCCCGCCCACGCACCTCTGCCTGCTTCATCTAGGCCGCAGATATGTTTTGATAAATTCAGATAGTTCATTTGCTAAATATATTAAAATAATTTTGATACAATTAAAACATGAAAATTATTCAGGAAAACATAAATTCCTATCCAGCCATAATTCATTTGACCAAGGCTGACAAAGTATTGGCCGAAATTATAAATAAAGTACCCTCCTTAAACTGGGAGAAGGGCGATAATTATTTCAAAAGCTTAGTTGAATCAATTATCAGTCAACAACTTTCAGGTAAAGCTGCAGATACAATTACAAAAAGATTTGAAAAATTGTTCACAAAATTACCATATACTCCGCAAGACATTTTGAATTTTTCAGACGAGGAGGTACGAGCGGTAGGTATTTCATACGGAAAAGTTTCGTATATTAAGGATTTAGCCCGAAAAATTTTAGGAAAAGAATTGGATTTTGGTCATATTCACACATTTTCAGATGAGGATGTGATATTACATCTGACTCAAGTAAAAGGTATAGGTCGATGGACAGCAGAAATGTTTCTCATGTTTTCCCTGGGACGCGAAGACGTGTTTTCATATGGAGATCAGGGACTTAAAAATGCAATTCAGAAAAATTACAGATTAAAAAGACCACTTTCCCGTAAAAAAATAGATAAAATATCCTCAAAATGGCGTCCATATCGTACTTGGGCATGTCGGTATCTATGGCGGAGTTTGGAGCTTGAATAAGATGAAATCATACAAGTGGAATTGGGTATTATTGATTCTTATCATTCTCGCCGGCCTTTATTTGCGTTTCCACCGGATAGAAACTTCACTGCAATTCGGTTGGGATCAAGCCCGGGATTCGTGGAAGGTGAGGGATATTCTAGTCAAACACCAATTGGTCTTAAACGGACCTCGTACTGGCATTGGTCACTTTCATCTGGGACCGCTCTACTACTATTTACTAGTGCCATTTTACTTTTTCACAAACCTTGACCCCTCTGCTGCCAATTATTTTAATATTTTGGTAAACATATTTAATTTCGTAACAATTTATATAGTCACAAAAAAACTTATTTCCTCAAACGCCGGTCTGTTCGCGACTACTTTGTATGCATTTAATTACTACATGATTAATTACGGTAAAATTCCGTGGAACGTATCGCTCGTTCCTGGCGTAGATTTTCTGATTTTTTATAGTTTGTACAAAGCGGTTACGGGAAACTATCGTTGGTACGCAGTTGCATTGGGATTAGCCGGAGTTTTTTTCCATCTCCACTTTACTGCAGTTCTTTTTGCACTCATTATTCCTTTGACAGTTTTATTTGTAAAAGATGAAAAATCAGCTCTTCTTTGGTGTATAAAGGGATCACCGTTACTATTAATTTGGTTGGTACCTACTGTTATCTATAATATTCAAAGCTATCAACATGAGTATTTCCGATATAAGGAATTTCTGGATATTTATTTATTGAAGTTCCATTTCCGGTGGTTATTGCATCGAATTCCCGATAGTCTGATCCAACTCGAGTTCTTACTTTTTTTCAAACAGTTGAAATGGTTAGTATATTTATTACCTACATTGTTTGCATTACTAATGTTTAGAGAAAAAGATAAAAACAGTAAGCAACTTGGGGTATTATCATTAGTTTGGTTAATATCAACACTCATTGGGTTCACTTTTTACAGTGGACCGGTATCTGATTATTATTTTCTCTTAACTCTTCCGCCATTATTTATTATGCTTCTTTATTTACAACAGAGACTAATTGCACGGAATAATTTTTTTATTATCGTTCTGGGATTTTTTTGGATATATTATTTCTTTCAAAACACCTCGTCACATTTGTTGAAACCAGTTGAAGGAGGATTAAATATGCAAAGAAATGAATCAGAACGGAAAATAAGAAATGGTGAATATTTACCTTACGACGAAGGCGATATCAAATCATATTTTTATGCTATTTGGAAGGAAGATGGGAAGGAGTTTTGGAAGAAATAATTATATATGACAGAAGAAGAAAAATTACTGCAAAAAATCCAAAGTCTGTTTTTCTTTGGCGGATCCATCGCCGGTGTATTTCAAAATATATTTCTATTTAACCTGGGTAATTTTCGGACAATAGTAATTTATGACTGCCTTGCGTTATCTATATTATTTGTCATGTATTTGGTTTCCGGAAAACTACTTCAACGGTTTTCTTCGCGGACTTTGATGCGCGCAGGACTCTTTACTTTTGTTATTCTCAATACGTGTTTTTTTCTTCTTCGGGAGCAAGCAATTGACTATATTGTGCCATTGGGATTTCTTGCGGGTTTGGGTCACGGTCTTTTCTGGCCGGGAAATAATTTATCACAATATCTTCTCACTACCGCACATACACGTAGCCGTTATTTTGGTAGGCTAAATTTTTGGTTAAATATTGCATTAGCTTCTGGTCCAATCTTGGGTGGTTTGATAATAAGATTGTTTAGCTTGGTAAGCGAACCAATTTATGGTTACATGACTTTATTTTTGTTGGTAGCGGTGATTGACTTCTATATATTACTGTTGGCGTTTCGTCTTCCCCGGCATGTCGGTATCAGTTTTTCCTTTGTGGATATTCTCCAGCATAAACGCAGTATAAGTTGGAAGATTGTGTTGGTACAACAATTTATTTTTGGACTATGGGATGTAGCGTTTGCTGCTTTTTCAGGCGTATTGATTTTCTTGATCGTCAAACAGGAATTATATGTTGGCGGAGTCAAGACTGTTTCGGCGCTTATTTTTGCAGTAGGAAGTATAGTAGCTGGGAAAATTTTGCAAAGATATAAATTCATGATTTTACCAGCAGCATACCTCAGTACTCTAGGACTTCTGCTATTTGGATTATTTCAAAATTGGTGGGGGATTGTTGCTTTTCTGCTACTGCCTAGTCTTGTCCAGCCATTTGTCAATGTGGCAACTTCCAAATCAATATATGACGTAATGGATGAGTCAAAGGAGAGTTGGCAGAATAAGTACCACTATTTAATTGAACGCGATAGCGTACTAGGATTAGCAAGAATTCTAAATTATGTAATTTTACTTTTTATTTTTACTCCGGAAAATCAAATTACAGTTGCCAAAACGTGGATACTCATTATTCCACTATTTCCGTTGTTGATTGGAACGTTACAATGGCTGCAGTATCGCAACTCAAAAATTCATGAAGTGTCTAGTTAGCCAACATACGTTTCCCGTTCCCAGCCGGTTTGTTTTTCCAGTATGACATCGGCCATATCCAAGGCTCTGCCAAAGGCGATGCGGTCAAGGATTTTTCCTTCTTTTTGAATTCCGAACATAGTGCCGGGGATAATTGAAAACTCGCCCCACTTGTCGTTTATTCGATCTAACGCCTGAGTGAGCGCTCTTTTTTTGACTTCGTCCTGGAAAAGGGTTGTTTGAGTATACAAATTTTCTTCCAGGCAAAAACAGGTGACTGCAATTGAACGGACTGGTTTGAGAGGAAATGCATCTTCCAGTAGTTTCTTACTTGCACGAAAGATGTCATCGCTGGTGTACATCTTTTGGGGATATTTGTGTCCTTTGTGCCAGTATCCTTGATCAATCCCAAGTCCGAGATGTATGCCTTGGGCGGTAAGATGATTGTCTCTTAATCTTCGGCCTACTTTTTCAACGAGTTTACATAACAGCTGTTCAATTTCTGATTTTTTGCTGGTTCGTTTGGGTAGCGCATATTGATGACCGATAGATTTTCTTGTGGCTTCAATTTCATCTATTGGGTGTCCGTGAAGCCTCAAGTACCAATAGTGGCCATTGACTGATTCAAATGCTGCTTTTAGTTGTTGTGGAGAAGCAAAATAAAAATTAACCGGAGTTTTTATTTTCAAACGGTTCAGTCTCAATTCATTACGTTCTTTGATGTAGGGTAGGTCAATTAGTTTCATGCTTGACAGAATCCTCAAGATATTATGTTGGTTAATTTCATCGAGTCCATCAGGCTTATGAAGTCCTGCTGCCAGTTTAGCCAGATATGGATTGGTGGAAATACCAATTGATACGGTGAGCCACTCGCCGATTTCAGATTTGATGCGCGTTTTGATTTCAAGAGCGATGTTCTTTAATGCTGAGGTGTTTCCCGTGACGAGATGGTCAAAATTCAAAAGCATTTCATCAATTGAACGTACTGAAACTTCCGGAGTGTATTCGCTGAATAGTTTAACTAGCGCCCGGTTCACGAATCGGTATTTTGGCGGATCAGAGGGGAGGATTATCAAATTCTGACAGAGTGCTTGACCTTCTTGTACCTGCATCCCGGTTTTGACGCCGAAGCGCTTTGCTTCAATTGAAGGCGCAAGGATGCAACCGCGGGGAGTGGTGTAAGCAGCAATTGCAATAGGTTTTCCCCGAAGTGAAGGGTTGGCCTGTTGTTCGATTGTGGCGAAGCAAGAGTTTAGATCGATATGCATCCAAGTGGAAGGAGAAAGATTAAAATTCATATAATCTCAAATTTCAAATCAATTCATCTGATTATCCGCTATTTCCTCAAGGGTCCAAGTGAGTGTTTTGGTATCCAGTGACAAAAGAAAATAGTGATTTGCATCACACGCGGAAAACATATGGAAAAGAGTTGAACCGCGATAGAGAGTATAATGCAATCCGATTTTTTCAATTCTATAGAGCGCGTTGTGCCATTTGAGAAGACGTGGAGCTGCTTCGCCAGTTGCCGCGTTATAATTAAAATTAACCGAAACTTTTTGTCCTATTTTTTCAATCATGTGCTAAAAAATAAATAAAACTCGAAAAATAACCGAACATAAGATACTGTACGAAGAAAATACCATTTCGTCAATTGGGTCAAAAAATATCAAACCGTGACAGAAGTATGCAGAAGTTATTTTGAGAAGAGCACTGCGCCGGTACCTAAGGTAAGCATTAACATAGCAAGAATTAGCAGAAATAAGGTTGGTATGGCGGTACCAGTAACAGGTATGCCGCTGGTTGTAGCTGAAGAAGCGGCTGGTGTTGGTGTAGGAGTGGCTGTAGTTAATGTCCCGCCTGTACCGCTTACTGAAACAGTAAAGGAGGCGGTAGCTGTTTGGGTGGTGTTAGTGCCTGTGTCTGTACCGCTTACCGTGGTCGTATAAGAGCCGTTAGCTAAATCTGCAGTAGGTGTGTAAGTCCATGCTCCTTGAGCGTTGGCGTAAAATGTCGAGGTGATTACGGTTGATTGGCCGGTGGTAACACTTAACACAATGAGAGCGTTAGCGAAACTGGTGCCGTTTATGATTGGTCGCTTGACAGTCACAGTTGAACCGTTTGCAGGAGATGTGATACTTGTTACTTGTGCAGCTGGACTTGATCCAGGAGATGCAGAAGGAGAAGGGCTGCTGTTTGTATTAGGTGTTGCAGATGGTTGAGGCGTAGCTCCGCCAGGAGTGGGTGATGGTGCTGGGCTTGCGGTATCTCCGGTTGAGCTGATAGTTACTTTTGCGTTTTCCGTACCCACCAGCACTAACACATTTGTCCCTTTATCAGGGTCAGTAATATCACCTGGTGTAAGCGTTCCTGCGGTTACACGCGTACTGGAAGCAAATTGAACCAGTGTAGGTGTGTTGGCGTCAGTAGGAGTAAGCGTACGTAGGGTCATAATTGCTACTGTTTGTCCTTGTCCATTAGCTCCGCCCGGTTGTCCTTGTTGAGGCAAATATCCAAGAGCAATTGATGCTGTACCATTGCCGATTACAGGTTCTTGCAATACGTTAGGTAAAAATGTTCCCGGTTGAATACTGACGATCTCTAGGAACAATGGATCAACTCTGAGATCAACAATACCCGCAGCCACATAATTTTGTGCGGTATCCATTTTGATATTTAAAGTAAATGTTTGTCCTACGTCTTTACTTATACTATTCGGATCAAAATACATTGTCGTTGCAGGAACTGCACGTTGACGGATGTCTTGTTGTTGTTTCACCAAAAAGATAGTGACCGGGATAGCTGTAAGCACAAGTAATGAAGCAATAATAATGAGAGCCTTTTTCATATTAAAACCTATCTATATTTGTAACGAAATTTTCGGATTAAGGCAAGATGACAATTTGTTTTGTTTCAAATATCGTAGCAGTTTCTTCTTGTGCATACCTTTTATCTCCGGATTCTGATTCCAAAGCGACATGTGTTTTTTCACGGATAAATGTCAGCGGTTCATTCTGATCTTTTGTAGGTGTAAGTGTTCGTGCGTGGATAGTAAACAATATTCCTTTGGCAGTCACAGGATTGCGGGTTCCTACCGCATAGGTAAGGTGGTGAGTTGGCGGATCAATTATTTTCAGTAACTCTTCAGGTTGAGCAAATAACGGTCCGGGAGAAATACTTGTAATTGACAGGACGCTCGGATCGAATTCAAAATATCCTTCGACTCCAATAATTTTTTTATTGCCTGCATCAACAAGTACTGCATAGGTGATTTCTTCACCAACTTTAACGGAAGTAAGTTCTGGTTGGAGCGTAAGTGAGGCTTGTGCGCTTGCTTCAATTATGCTCTCGGCGGAAGGTAATTCCGTTTTAGGTTTAACGAGGAGAGAAATTCCTCCGGCCAGTACAGCCAAAATGATAAGTAATAGAATGGGCAGTGTTGTTTTCATACTAATGGTATTATTGTTCACCGGTTAGATTGTAGTTGCCGACAAAGAATGCATAATCAAAAATATCCACATCTCCATCTAAATTGAGATCAGCGGATAATGGAGTACAAACTTTGCCTTGAGGTGCAGTTTGTCCTGTTACACAGCCGAAATTATTGACTATTTGGGTATAATCGTTACCATTAGTTTGGTTATCATCAACGATATCACCTGCGAGAAGTTGAGTAGAAGAAAAATCTAGTACCGTATTGTCGGCTGGTACAGTGATATTGTTAAACTTTCTTATCAAATGTACCGGTCCGTTGACTAGTACGTCATAAGTTCCCACGGGAATATCAGATAATTTGGTTGGATCAGATATTTCATTGGAAAAAATACCTGAATTATCCGTTCTCATACGCACGTTTCTGGTGATATTTGTTGTTCCTTGACGAAAGACAAACTCCATAAACCTGTCGTCATTTCTCATGGTTGTGATGCCCTCTAATACCAGATGTGCAAATGTCATGCGGGTTCCCGGTGATACGGAAGGAGCTGGACTGGCAGAAGTGTCTGTTACTACAATAGATGCATTCGCAGTTGTAACTGATTGTTGTCCTGGAGGTGAAGCGCTGGTACTAATAAGCGCATTTTGTAACTGAATAGTGTGTGTACCTGATTGTAGGATTGTGAATGTAACGCTTGCCAAGTTTCCATCGCCACTGGGTCCTGCATTTGAACCGAACGACCATGCTCCAAAACGTACAGTTCCGGTTGCGTTTGCAACCGTTGGTTCAGGCCCGACAGAGCCTGCAGAACGCCCGGTAGAAGCTATAAAATCACTGGCTCCTGTTTTAATAGCGACATTTGTCAATTGTAACTTTGAATTGTCATACGTTACATTGGTTTCAAATCCTCCTAATGTTTGGGCGTTAGTGATAAGCAGATCAAGTGTAATCGAATCATTGACGGATGCGTTTTGGGTGGTGGGAAGCAGTGCCAAGGTAGCTGTATTGTTCTGTGCGTGAGCTCCATTTGTTATCAAATTTGCCCCCCAAAATCCCATTATGGTTAAAACTAAAATGGCCCCAAACATTTTAATATTATTCATATTATGTAAATATTATTTTCCTCATTAATTTGGTGTACAACTGTTTTGATTCCAACGACCGGCAATCATTTGAATGTCTAGGACGTTTATTTGACCATCAGGACTAGTGTTGGGAGTACCGGTACCACAATATATATCATAACGGGATTGATAATTTGAGCTATTCGAATTTTTACCCCATAAACCAGCGACATACTGAATATCAATTACACTGATACGTCCATCACTGCTGGAATCGAAATTGTAACAGGCGTTACATGTTGAAGGTGAAGAGGAGGCTGAGGGAGATGGCGACGCGGATGGATGAGGAGTTGCGTTAGGGGTAGCACTTGGTTGGGGAGAAGCGTTGGTAGTACCTATCATTACTGTGGCACTTGAATTCGTATACGGTGCCGGTTGCAAAATATCTTCAGGATCTCCAGTTTGAGGGTTCACTACTATATTTGAGTCAGTGGTGATGTTTGTTCCCCCGTTCACAAAATTTAGCGTTGAAGAACCAGAAACAGCTCCGGATTTCACTTGAAATCGAAACGTCGCAACCGGTAATACGTTGCTGTTTGTGGGGTTAGGTGAAGTTAGAGTATTGGTGCCTAAATCAAAAGAAACAATGCCGAACTCAACAGTTCCGGTTGTTCCGGTACCTGTCGGACAGGCGGAAGTTCCATTGGCACAAGCTATTACTCGTGCTGAGTCAAAATTATTGGTTGTAGTGACCGGGACATAAGTTTTGTACGGATTGGTACTCAAAGTGTTACGGGTAATACTTTGCAATGCTAATTTAGTGCTATCAAATTGGACTAAAATATCTGCTCCAACTACAGTTTGACCTCCGCCGTTCATATTGACTGATATATCAAATGTATTGCCGGGTGCAACAGTTGTGGGCGTCAAATTGGCAAAAGTCAGTTGACCATTGTCGGCTTGAGCAGCTTTTGACCTCAACTCTTGCTGTTTTTTGGTAAGTGTCAATGTTAACAAGGTGGCAATGACAAGAAAACACAAAATGATTAGAGGAAAAAAACGTTGTAGTTTTATATAGCGTAATTGATTAACCATAATACTTAAGCATAACTATATAATATTTATATTGATTGTTCTGAGCATAGTTGTCAATATTCAATATTTATCGGTTCCTCCTAGAATGGTAGGCTAAATGTGTGTATTAAAAACAATTTTGCAGTAGCAGCGGAATATATCTATAGCCTACATACTTGAATTTGTTCCGGCCATATACCCCTCTAAGCTGCAAAAGCTACCTTTCAGGTAGCAAACCAGCGTAAGACGGGTATACAATTAAGTACATGAAATTTTTATTCTTGCTTTTTAGCTTTGGTTTAATATTTGGATTTTTCATGGTGAATCATTCAAATGCTGCGAACGAAGTTAGTGCTCTGATTATTCATCAGATACGAGGCAATGAAATGTGTTGTATGCAGGGAAATCTGAAGATGATAGAACGAATTTTCCAAGATCCAGAATTACAAAAATTACCATTGTCTTGGGCATTAAGATATGATGTTTTAACAGATTCTGACGCAGTAGCATCATTTTCAGGAATACTAATGAAGCAGAATGTAGGCGTATTATTGGAAGTTACACCTCTACTTGCTTCTGCCAGCGGTGTAATATACCGTGGTCTACCTGATGGATCTGATTGGTATCATGCAAACCACGCATTTTTGGTTGGTTATTCAATTTCCGAACGTAAGCGATTAATCGATACGATAATCGGTGCTTATCGGGAATTGTTTCATGCTAATCCTTTATTTAGTGTTAGTTGGATCATTGACAGTTGGTCTCTTGAATACCTTAACAAGCAGTATGGGATCAAACTTCATGAGTTGACAAAAGAACAATTTGAAACAGATGGCTACACGTTATACGGAGGTGTTTTCAATATTCCTTATGTGCCGCGATTAAAACATCCATTGTTGCCGGCACGCAATACAAATGACATGCTCGACCTCGTGGTGGTTAGGCAAACTGTAAGTGATATTGAAAAAAATTACGGATCTGCCAAAGCCTACTATACTTCCCAACCAAATGATTATTTAAAGTCACCGTATAATCAGCGATTTTCCTATTTTACTCAGTTGGTGGAACAGGTTGTTTCTCAGGAAGACGATAATGCATTTGGGTTGTTTGGTTTGGAAAATTCGCGTGAGTGGGAATCATATCAGGAAGAGTATCTTTCACAGCTTAAGTTTTTGGCTGAAAAACAAATCGCCGGTACATTAAAAATTCTGAATCCTCAAGAGGTATATGTAAGGTACAAAGGACTTAATTCCAGCGTGAAAATGCTCAAAAGCGCAGATTTTCCTAAGTCTGGTGTCTTATGGTATTTCGGATCTACATATCGTGCAAGAGTAGAAATATTGGGAGATCACCTTGTGCTTACAGACTTTCGAGTATATGCAGATGATCTTGAAGATCCGTATAGAAATGAGCCTGCAAACAAAAGTAGAGTTTATTGGATTGCGCCATATTTATTGGATAGTTCTCAACAATTTGAGCAACAAGAAAATGCTCAGACCAATATTTTTGCGGGTGATCAGGTACGGCGGGATGAAGGGGTAACCAGATTTGGAATCGACATGATGGCTGGTAATTTTAAATTGCAATCAACTGACGGTAAGTTTACCATACTCTCTAATTCGGGATCAGTGTCATTTACGCCGCAATATATCGATATAGCCTCAGGTGAAAGCGTCAAATTGCTTGATCCCATAGCATTAACAGTTAGAGAATTGTTTGAAATCAACACTGATCAATACGTGCATTTTAGATCACATCCGAGGTTTTTTTTGCATCCAGATCGTATTGGGGAAACCATTGAAATGGGGTGGGAAAATTATGACCTTGAACCAATCGTGATGGCCTCATTTAAAAAAACAACCGGAAACTTAATGCTCATACCAAATACTAAATTGTCACAAATAGAAATCCGATCACTAGCTTCAATTTTCCAACCGGACCGCAGTCCTTATCGGTTGGATCTGGCCCATACTACATTTTATTGGCATAATCATGAAGCTATAGCTGGAAGAAACCCGGTTCGTTTGTTTATTGACCCCCGGAACGTATTGGATCGTCCGGTGTCAGTTAAGACAGTTACGCATCCAGATTTAGGAAATATTCAAGTGACCCTACCGCCCAATCTTGATGGTCAGATGGACAGTTTTTATATTGATTTCACATCTGTTGATCCAATTTCAAAAGATGTTCGGTTGTCAATTGACGGAAACATATTACCCAAAAGCGAAAAGATTACATTCTATTCCGATTGCACTTTACGGATTTATGAATGCGTAACTAATCCACATACGTTGATTAGCTACGTTAAGTTGTTTGTTAATGAACAACGGGGTAGATTAACAATTTATTTAAGTGATTACTTCCAAAAAATTATTAGTCATGATGTATTTGAAAAAGGAAAAATACTTTTTGATGAAACGATAGCCTACATACTTGAATTTGTTCCGGCCATATACCCCTCTAAGCTGCTTTAGTCCCGCCTTCATCTTTATAATGATAATGTTTGGCGGGACAAACCAGCTATGACGGGTATACAAAGCGGTTCAAACAATAAGTACCTGGAAATGCACCAAAATAAATACCACTGTTGCCGCAAGTTCGATACTATTGTATTCGAAAAGGCTTGCTAGTAAAATCAGTATCCACAAATGAATCTTCTCACTATTCTTATTCTTGGATTATTGCTGGGAATTCGTCATGCTACAGATCCGGATCACGTGATTGCCGTTACCACCATTGTCAGCAAACAACGCCATCTGAAATTGGCAAGCATAATTGGTGCAGTGTGGGGTATAGGACATACTGTCACCATTTTTTTAATGGGTGCATTCATCATTTTTTTTCATGTCGTGATCCCACCCCGGCTCGGACTTTTTTTTGAATTTTGCGTAGCCCTGCTGCTGATTGTATTGGGAGTACTAAATCTTACAGGTGTCCTTCAGAGAATTATGACAAATTTAAATGTTCCTGGTTTCTTGCATACTCATCTCCATCTACACGGGGGAGATCCACATGTTCATATTCATAAACACATGGAAGAAACATTGGAAAATCCGGGAAAAAAAACTTCGTTATCCAATTTTATCCAAAAGTTTGGAATATTCGGATTAGCCCGCCCGCTTATTATTGGTGTTATACACGGTCTTGCCGGATCAGCAGCCATTGCTCTTCTTATATTGGGGTCTATTACCGAAGCGTCAATCGCAATGATATATTTACTTGTTTTTGGGATGGGAACAATTATCGGCATGATGGGAATTACCACTCTGATTGGAGTTCCAATTATTATCAGCAGTAAAAAATATCAAAAAATTGATCGCTATATTAATGTAGCTTCCGGTATCATAAGTCTTATCTTCGGCGCATATTTAGCTTATCAAATAGGTATTGTAAACGGGTTATTCGGCGCAGTACCTACTTGGAACCCTCATTAACTCCAATTACTTATTTGCAAATTAAGCTGTTATATCAATCTAAAATTTGACTGAAGACCTAAAATCATGTATAGTTCAAGCATAAATTATGAACAGAATAGTTGTCGGTATTGTAGCTCTCTTAGTTATAATTGGCGGAGTAGTCTATGCCTCACGCAGTTTTATCAATAGTAATCTGCGTAAATTACCTACAAGTATAAATGTCAGACCTCGAACCTCTGGAACAGTTCTTCCCAGTCCCGCAAGCGGTGCATCTTTTTTGCCTCAAGCAGTACCAACTACGATACCTCTACCTTTAGGGATAACTAGTTCACCTCGACCGGCAGCTCAGATACCCGTTTCAACTCCATCCAGCGGTATTCTTCCCGCAACCGGACTATAAATAGTCTTTCAGTTCTTTGTTGCAGCAATCACACATTTTGTGATATGCTGCCGATAATTTTACAGCATGAAATTAACCAGTGAAACGAAGTTTTTTATAGGCGTCATCATAGTTACAGTTGCGATATTGGGAAGCGCTATTTATTTCTTTTCGCGTCCGCCAAAAACAGTTTCTTCGGATGTTCTAATTCCTCAAGAGGTTTGGGCAACGGGATCAGCCACCCCAAAAATTACATTGGTAGAATTTTCGGATTTTGAATGTCCGGCGTGTGGTGCAGCCTATCCGGTTGTAAAAAAAGTGACTGAGACATACAAAGATGATCTTAGATTTGTATTCCGGCATTTTCCTTTAGCTCAACACAAAAATGCACGTTTTGCTGCTCAAGCAGCTGAAGCAGCAGGAGCACAAGGTAAGTTTTGGGAAATGCATGATTTACTTTTTAAAAACCAGACAAATCTTTCGCAAGATGTTATAAACGGATTGGCTATTGAGTTAAAACTGGACATGGATCTCTTTACCAAAGAGCTTACAGAAGAAAAATATAAAGATAAGATTGAAAAAGATATAGCTGATGGAAATTCTCTCGGCATCAACTCGACACCTTCATTTTTCTTAAATGGTAAAAAACTTCAGTTATTCTCATTTGCTGATTTGGAGACTGAAATCAAAAAAGCACTTGGAAAATAGTTCTTCATGACTCAACGTACTCACGACTTGGCGGCGGTGACTCTTACATCTTTCCGGTTTCTCGCATTCCCACCTCTTGCTCCATTCAATTGGGAAACGATATTGGGTATTGGAGTAGCTACATTTGTTGGTGGAGCATTGCCGGACATTGATAACGTGGCTTCAAAAGTATGGAAATTTAATCTTACTCCATGGGAGGATGATATGACGAGAAATTCACTGGAGGGCCATCGCAATTTATCCCACTCGATTATCGGGTTAGCTATATTTACGTTTTCGTTAGGATGGTTGTTGACTCTTGTGAAACTTGCGAACCTGGATATCTATCATATACAACAAGCTTTTGCCTTGGGATATCTCTCACATTTAATCTCTGATTCATTGACGCGAAATGGAGTTCCTTGGTTTTATCCGATTGATATCCACCTCGGGTTTCCGCCTTTCAAAAGTTTGAGGATGAAAACCGGAGGTTTTTGGGAAAAAATTGTTGTATTACCACTGCTACTGATTATTACCATTTGGATTTTATTTATATATCGATTTAATTTACACTTGCTATTCAGTAATCAATAATTATTATGAATACTCGCCGATTAGGTGCGCATGTATCTATTAGTAAAGGACTTACGGAAGCCCTTGTAAAAGCCCGAAATATGGGAGGAAACTGCATCCAGATTTTTTCCTCGCCGCCAAGAGGATTTGCTCCTCCCAAATTTACCAATGAGAAATGCAAAGAGTTTAAGGAAAAATCCAATGAATTAAATATCAAACCTGTTTTTATACATGCGACATATCTCGTCAATTTAGCAAGTGAAAAAGAGTCGCTTATGGATGCTTCCATCAAGAGCTTGGTGGATGATCTTAATTTCGGAGATAAAATTGGTGCAGCCGGTGTCATCGTACATACGGGTAGTCACAAAGGCAAAGGGTTTCATTTTGCACTTCCAATTGTCACAGATTCAATTCGTACGATATTGAATCAAACTCATGGAAATACCAAATTGCTTCTGGAAATTGCTTCAGGCGGAAACGGAAAGATCGGATCAACTTTTGAAGAATTACAAAAATTATTATTGTCGGTTAAAGATAAGCGGTTAGGTGTGTGTTTGGATACATGTCATATGTTTGCCGGAGGTTATAATTTTGATACACAAGAAGCAGTTAATGTATTACTTAAAAAAATTACCGAGAAAGTAGGCTGGAACGTTATTGATTGCATACACATAAACGACAGCAAATTTCCTGTGGGAAGTTTTCGCGACCGGCATGAAAATCTTGGCAATGGTTTTATTGGAATTGAGGGACTTAAACTTCTGCTTAATACTCCCAAGTTCAGCGAATTGCCAATGATATTGGAAACTCCCGGGTTCGATGAAAAAGGTCCGGATAAGGAAAATTTGGATATATTAAAAAATTTGATATCTTGACAGGTTGGGGTATGAGTTGTACCTATTAAGAATGAAACGGATGCAAATACTTTGGAACTGTTGGAAATTCTAATATCCATCCCTCGCAAAAATGCGGGGGATTTTTTTATGGCAAGAATTGAACAAAGATCTCAATCTATAACTCATACAGGTCTAATATTAACTGAAGAAATACTATCACCAGAGCTACGTAAAACCGAAAAATGCGGTATCATAGGTGTATGTGCTCCAGACGCTGCGAAACTTGCGTTTAATGGATTAAAATGGTTACAGCATCGAGGACAAGATGCCGCTGGTATGAGTGTATTTACTTCGGATGGCAAAGTTATTACTCATAAAGATGAAGGATTAGTACCTCAAGCAATAACACCTTCTGTATTAAGTCAGTTTGGTCAAAGTCAAATTGCCATTGCACATTGCCGATATTTAACAAGCGATAAACATTCAATCGCAAATGCACAGCCTGTTGTAGTTGAAAAAGACGGGTATACTCTTGCCCTTGGCCATAATGGTAATTTCTTTGATACTGGGTGGTTTGACGGAATAGTTCCAATTGAAATCCAAGGTACAAGTGACTCAAATAAATTTGCCGCCTTTGTGCTTTGGGAACGTTTAAATTCAAATTCTTGGCTTGAAGCATTTGACCATACGCTGACTCGAGTGCAGAACACCGGTTCCATCAGTGCAGTTGCCATCACGGATAGTGGTGAATTATTTGGAATGACTGATCAGAATCGAAATCGACCGCTAATTATTGCACGATTACCTGAAGGATGGGTTATTACTTCAGAATCAGTAGCCGGAGACAAAATAGGAGCAGCCTATGTTCGTAAAGTTCAACGAAATGAGCTTGTTCATGTGACTGCAGACGGAAAACTTCGGGTTTATTATTACGGTATTCCGGGTAGACCGGCAGAATGTATATTTGAAAAAATTTATTTTTCCCGTCCTGATAGTTTTGAAGATATAGCTATTCAAGTTGGGCGTGAGAATACTGGTAAATTTGTAGGGCAGAGAATGTTACAAAAAGGGATTAAACCAACAGTGGTTATTCCCGTATATGACTCCGGTGCGCCAGCATCAAAAGGTATGGCAGATGCACTGGGAGTTCCCAGAAGTGATGGGCTAAAAAGAGATCACTATGTTGATAGAACATTTATCAAACTTACTGCAAAAGAGAGAGAAAATGGAGTAAATGGAAAATTCAATGTAATTCCTGATTTAGTCCAAGGTCAACTTGCAGGAGTAGGTGAAGATTCAATTGTCCGTGGAACAACTGGTGTGCCACTGACAAAACTCATTCGAAATGGAGGCGCAGAGGAAGTTCACTGGGGAGTTGCCAGTCCACCGACGATAGAACATTGTGATATGGGAGTCAATATGAGAACAAGAGAAGAACAAGTGGCATCACGATGGTCTGGACTTCCGCTAGAGCAAATTGAAGAGCGCATTGCACAGCATTTAGGTGCGGATTCAGTTACTTATATTCCGATACAAAAGGTTGTTGAAGCATTTGAAACAACGACTGACAGAGTATGTTGGCATTGTTTTGGAGGATCTCATCCCATGCGTGGAGAAACTCCTCATTTTCCTGAGCGTCAGCGACGTCTTGAAAATGGAATAGCTAGGGTTGCGGTGCTAATTTCTGGTGGGGGAACAAATCTTCAGGCGATAATAGATGAAATTGAAAGGGGAGAAATAGCAGCTAAAATTGTAGGAGTTCTTTCGAATAAAGAAGATGCTTATGGTTTAATTAGAGCCGAAAAACACGGAATTGATGGAAAGGTCATTTCAAGCAAAGGACTTCTAAAAGATTCGACTCTCCGTGAAAAATATAATCGTCAAGTGCTCGAGTGGGTGCTTGGGAAGCAGCCTGATATTGTAATTCTTGCCGGTTGGATGGTTGTATTAGGAGATAAGTTTCTTGAGCCAATGCAAGAAGCAGAAATTAGTTTGGTAAATCTTCATCCGGCACTTCTTTCAGAAAATAATGTTGATAATGTACGAACTTCACGAGGTGTATTTCCAATTATTCGTGGTACACACGCCATCGAAAAAGCATTCAATCAAAATTTACCCGTATCCGGAGTAACTATTCACCAAATATTGCCAGGAATGAATTTTGATACGGGACCTATCCTTATGAAGGAAGAAGTGAGAAGAAGAAATGATGATACCTTTGAAATATGGGAAGATCGTATTCATGAGGCAGAATATCGTGCGTTGCCAACAGCATTAAAACGAATCATTCATGTGCTTCAACATAATATTGATATCAGCCACGGAGATTATCCGTGGTAACGAATTAATTAAGATAAACGAGGCAAATTATGAGTAAGGAAAATACTGTATTAGTAGTAGGTAATGGTGGTCGGGAACAGGCATTTGCATGGAAATCAGCGCTTTCTTTCCAGGTAGGTCAAGTTTACGTGGCACCCGGGAATCCGGGAAGTGAATCTTTGGCAAGATCAACAGGTAAACTTATTTCAAATATTGACTTACCACAAGATCAGATTGGCGCAATTGTAGATTTTACCAGGAAAACCCGAGTTGACATGGTGATTGTGGGACCGGAAGGATTATTGGCCGAAGGTATCGGAGACGTACTTCTTGAGGAGGGAATACCTGCAGTTGCACCGACAAGCGCGACAGCTCTTTTAGAAACTGACAAAGCACATACACGTTTATTGTGTCGGGATTTAGGTATCAGACAACCTGAGTTTGCGGTATTTGCCGATGGGGAAGAGGCAATATATTATATTGATCATAAATTTCCTGCTGAAGAAGGAGTGGTAAAAGTCTCAGGTTTGGCCGGTGGAAAAGGCGTTGCAGTATGTGACACAAAAGAAGCTATGCGTCAGGCAGTTCGTGAAGCGAAAGGTAGATTTGGTGCTGCTGCCGATAAAATAATCATTGAACAGAGACTTCATGGTACTGAAGCATCTTTTATAGCATTTGTGGATGGAGAACACATTTTACCCCTCATTCCGGCTATGGACCACAAACGGCTTCTTGCAGGAGATCGGGGACCTAATACCGGAGGAATGGGAGTAATAGCACCAAATCCGGTTGTGACTCCAGAGATTGCTCAAATAATTTCTTCACAAATCATGCAACCGGTAATAGATAAGTTGGCGGATCAGGGTAATCCCTATAAAGGAATTCTTTATGCCGGAGTGATGCTGGTTGGTGGAGAACCGTATTTACTTGAATTTAATGCCAGAGGTGGTGATCCGGAAACTCAAGCCCAAATGCCACTACTAAATATGGATCTTTACGGGATACTTCAAGCAACTGTGAAAGGTAGACTCGATCAATTAACACCTCGCTACCACAATGAGGCATGCGCGGTAGTAATTTTAGCTGCTGAAGGATATCCGGACAACCCTCGAAAAGGTAAAGTTATCTATGGATTAGACAAGGTAAATGATCCTGATGTAATAGTATTTCAAGCCGGAACCAGACGAATTGAAAATGAATTGGTTACTGCAGGAGGAAGAGTGCTTGGGGTTACCGCCAGAGGTTCGACAATTAAATTAGCTCTCCAAAAAGCTTATGCCAATATTTACAATGACAGAATTTATTTTGACGGGATGCAATATAGAACTGACATTGGAAAATCTGTCTAATAATTAATCAAAAAATGATCCACCGGATTTATGTGTCAAGTAAAGTTCCTGATACCCGATCTGCAGTAAAACTGATACATTTCAGAAATATAGGTTTTAGTTCTATTAGTAAATTGGAAATTGTAGATGTATTTACCATAGATAAGAATTTCACCAGACCCAAAATCCAACTAATAGCAAAGAGTTTAGCCAATCCTGTTTCACAAAAAACCAACATAGACTCAGTTACGGTCAATTCCCGTTTTTCATGGTTGATTGAAACAGGATTTTTACCCGGTGTCACTGACAATATTGCAACCACGTCTAAAGAAATAATTGAAGACCTTCTGAAAGTAAAATTCTCTCAAAAAGAAGGAGTATATACTTCACAAATTCTTTTACTTGGAGGGAAATGTTCATCCAAAGAAATAAGTAGATTAGCAGTATTTTTTATAAATCCCTTAATTGGGCACGCAGATGTGAAAACCCGAATTCAGTTCCTGAAAGGAAAAAATACCGATTGGTATGTACCGAAAGTCAGTTTGGAGAAACTATTACCGGTATCCGAAGTAAATATGCAAATATCCGACGAAGAACTTATCCGTCTTGGTAAAGCAGGGATTCCAAATGTCGATGGATCAAGGCGCGGACCGTTGGCATTGGGGCTTGATTATCTAAAAGCAATAAAAA
>CAYHKY010000020.1:0-21057 GCA_964357355.1 uncultured Gammaproteobacteria bacterium
GATCTTAGAGAATAATTTTCGCTATTATAGCCAATATTTTGAGGAAGTTAGGGTTTTTGCGTATGGTCAGTTTAATGAATGGGTTCTGCCAAGGGTAAAAGTGTTGCCAAATCGGTTTAGATTGCCTAGATATTTATATGCGTTCATAATACCAATAATACATAAAAGTGAAATTAGTAATGCTGCAGTATTAAGAGGCATGCAGTTAACCGGAGGGATTCCAGCTTGTTTAGCAAAATTTTTATATAGAATACCAGTAGTTGTTAATTATGGCTATGATTACGTAAAAGTAGCTCTGGTTGAAGGAAAGGTGATTAGAGCATGGTTATTAAAGGTGCTAACCTTGTTGTTATTGCCTTGTTCCGACAAGGTAATAATTACGAATCAGGAATTAGCGCGTCAGCTTATCGGAGTGCCCAAAAATAAAATTCACTTAATACCGAACGGAATTGATACTGTAGTTTTTCGGCCTCAAAGAATGAGAAAGCTGTTTGATATTATTTATGTAGGTAGATTTGAGGTGCAAAAAAATCTCAAGCTGTTGCTCACCGCTGCTGCTAAAGTCAAACCTTATCCCAAAATTTTATTAATCGGTTCGGGTAGCCTCAAAAATAATTTACTTAATCTCGCCGATGCTTTAAAATTGAATCTGACAATTTACGATTCTGTTTCACACAAAAATCTGCCATATTACTTAAATCAATCACGGATGTTTGTACTTCCATCATTGATTGAAGGAAATCCAAAAGCCCTGCTCGAAGCTATGAGTTGTGGTTTACCCGTTATTGGCACAGGTGTTGAAGGAATAAAAGATATAATTACTGATTCACTAAACGGATTAATTGCAGAGTCAACTGCCAAAAAACTCGCCTATGCAATTAAGAAGTTATCGTCAAATATATTTCTGCAAAAATCTCTGGGCGAACAAGCACGAAAAACTATTTTGCGACAATATAATGCGAAAATGATTTGGGAAAAAGAATTAACCATACTTACACTTCTTGCCCGCAATTAATATAATGCACGTTGTTTTTGTATGCGCTGAATATTCTATAGACGGACGTCCAACAGGTGGATTTGGTACATATATCGATCATATTTCTCGAAGCTTAGTTGCAGCGGGTACACAGGTAACCATTATTTGTGATGGTGATAGAAACCGCATATTTACCTCCAAATTACTGACTGTGATCGTATTACCTCCGGTAGGATACTCATTCGCCAAATTTTTACACACAATACCATTTAAACCACTTACCAGGCTGGTTCGTTTCTTACAATACCCGTTGGGATTTAGTTTGGCTGTAACCAAGGAACTTTTACGTGCATCTAATGAATCCATTGATGTTATAGAAGGAGGAGATTTTGGATCAGAATTGTTATTCTATCTTCTTTTTAGGAAAAATAATTATCCTCCTGTAATCATAAAACTGCATACACCAAGTTTCATGATCCGGAAATACAACCGGGAAAAAAACTCACTTTTTTATAAAATACTGGAAAAAACTGAACGCATCAGTCTATTACGGGCAAATTCTGTATATTCACCGACTCATGTATTGGCACAAATTGTCGAAAAAAAAATCGGCCGCAAGATTTCAGAAGTGATCCCATATCCAATATCAGGAAAGATGCAAAAAAAAGTAACTAAGCGAGACAAATACACAATTCTCTTTGTAGGAAAATTGCAACGCAAAAAAGGCATATTTATTCTACTGCAGGCATTTGCCGAAGTGCTGGACATAATTCCTCAGACGAAATTAATAATAGTAGGGCCGGATACTTTGGAGAATGGTATTTCTGTCAAGGCCAAACTCCTAGAGCGGTTACCGCCTGCGATTTATTCAGCAATTAAATTTGTGGGACCTATATCCCAGAAACGCCTATTTACCTATTACAGAAAAGCGACAGTGACGGTTGTGCCGTCGCTTTGGGAGAATTATCCTAACGTATTATTGGAAGCTGCAGAAAACAATTCTCCGATTATTGCCAGCCGGTCGGGAGGAATACCGGAAATGGTCAGGCATAACCGAGAGGCGATTTTAGTGACTCCAGGTAATTCTGTTTCCCTTTCCAAAGGAATTATACATCTCTTAACCCATAGCCAAATACGGATTAAGTTAGTGCGTGCAGCAAGGACTAGATTACAAAATGAACTTTCTCCCCCAGAAATTGGAAAAAAAACTCTTATTTATTACCGGAATGTTTGTAAAGAAAATAAAGAGGCAATACCGGTTCAAAATAACGGTCGATAAGAATGATTACGATCAGTCCGACTATTCCGAAGTGAGGAATGACAAGAAGGAAAAGGAATAATTTTATCAGGTGGGGTAATGTTGAGGTAAAAATTTGAGGAAGTTTTTGTTTTTGGAACACCAGCATGTCTGAAACCACCCAGGTAAGCGGTAATGGGATAAGAGCGAGGCTTAATATTTGACCATACCAAATTGCAGAGTAGTATTCCTGACTGAAAAAAAACCGGATCAGAAAGGGAGTCGCTACATAGAGGGTAACGCAAAGGCTTAGTCCCATTATGACTAATTTTACGCCATGTACCATTACAGTCTTCCTGAAGTTGGCAGGGTCCATCGATGCAAGTTTGGCAGTAACTGGTTTATAAAATACCTGGAAGTTTTTTTGAACGGATGTTAAAAATTTGGAGGCTACTGCAAAAATGGCCAGTGTTTCAGCACCCATATTCCGTTCCAAAATGATGCTTCCGATATTTCCTGAAATCCAAGGTAGGATCGAAAGAGTGGTTAAAAAAGTGGCATATCCTGTAAGGTGAGTATCTACTTTGGAATTTTGAGCCAACTGTTTGCTAATATTGAAAAATAAAACTGTGGGGAATATCAGGGCAATAAAATAACCGAAGATCAAGATAACTGTTGACGGAAATAAAACTGAAATTGTTCCTACGCAAGCCAAAAAAAATAGTGATGACAAAGAAGAATAGATTGCCAGTTTACCAAACAAGCGTTTGCCGGCTAAGAATGCCGGGTAGCTCGTAAACGTATTTAATACAGGAAAAAAAAGTGCTCCTACACCAAGTCCTAGAGCAATTGCTGTTTTTTGCTGAAAAAAATAATACAGTGAAAATAAAAGTAGTATCGGTATCCCAAAAAGGGAAAGTTTGAATTTCAATTTCCAGGTGAGATTCAATGATCCTTCGAACCCCTGCGCTATAGATTTTGGGAGAGCTAAATCAATACCAGGAAGGCTAAGGAAGGTCAACATTCCCAAAACAGACTGAATCAAAGTATATTCCCCAAATACCCCCGGACTTACGAAATGTCCAATCAGGAAACTTAAGGTCAACCCTGAACTGATACCTGTGATTTGCTGGATTGTCGCAAACATCCCGCTTTTAAGAAAGTATGCGGTATCAAGTTTTAAGAAATTGCTTATATATAGAGAAATTTTTTTCATTAATTCACTTTTTTTGGGCAATGAGAAGGATGGAAGCACTATTTTTTGAATTTTGATCCATCCGTTCCCAATCAATAAACTTATTCAGAGTAGGTACAAGTAAACGTACAAAGATATTTCGGAACCTTGGAAACAGCACCATTTGATCAGTCAACCGTTTTAAAAATTTTGCTAAAATTGCAAATGGCAGACATATATCATGAGTTGCGATTGTGATCGGACCGTTATAATAAGTGTATTTTACAAGTCTAAAGCCTTTTCTCTCTAAAATCTGCTTCCATTTTGGAGCTTCATACAGATGTTTGTGACAGAAGAATGTATTAATTGTTTTGGCATAAGTATTTCCCAAAAAACCTAAGTGTAAAAAATTTAATATACGGGAATAAAACAATAAACGCCCGTAATTGTCAGTGGGGGAAGTAGTAATAAGCTTACCATCCTTTTTTAGTAATCTAGAAATTTCATTCAATGCACTTTCCAAGTCTGGAATATGTTCAAGAACTCCATTGGTAAAAATAGTGTTAAAAGAATTGCTAGCAAACTCAGTGTTTGTTATATCAGCCTGAATAAGTTTTTTGTAAATCTTGGTTTTTTCCGCACGTTTGAGCTCACTTCGATCCAGATCAATGCCTATATCTATTATTCCTTTCTTATTTTTAAATAAAAGTGAAGAAACTATTCCATCACCGCAACCTACTTCTAGAATAGGTGGTTTGAATGTTTCCTTCTCTAAAAGTAACAGTTCGTTTGCGCGGATGATTGCCCAGGAGAAGGGGGCATGCGACCAAAGTTTGGTCAAGTATTGATAAGGTGTCATAGTGATATTTTAGAAAATAATTCCTGAAACCTAACCACATAAGTATGGTTTTTTTGAACATTTAACCAACCATTTTCAGCAATTTTTTCACGATCTGAATCGTGTTTTAAATAATACTTTACGTTTCTCAATAATTCCTCAGGAGTTTTAAATGTGATGAAATCATTGCGGGGTGAAAAGTGTTTATAAAGAATCGGATGATCTTTTATCATAAGAAAAGTACCAACACCCAATGATTCAAAGGTCCGGTTATTGACAGTACTTGGCTGGAAATCGTCATCACCGGTTAAAATATTAAGTACTATTTTACTTTCACGTATTATCTGCAGAGTACGCTTATTAGAAATGGATCCTGAAGCAATGTGTTTAAGAGCGCTCGATTGCCATCCCTTATATCCCCAAATATGTAAACCAATTTTAGAAACTGATTGAAAATAATGTTCCCTTCTTTTGGAATATTGACCGATAAATACAATATTATATTTTTTTTGTCCGGAATAACGAATAGGATCCGGTGCAGAAGCGTAAGGTAGATATATCGAATTTATTCCCAGCTGATTTAAATGGGCATTTGTATTAGTGCAACAGGAAACAAATTGCGAATAAGCTGATGCGTTATCCTTGATCCACTCCCATGCAGCCAACCAATCAGGGTACCAATTGACAGTAATTATTCCTGCTCTTGTTAGCTGTCGAATAATCTGGGGGGATATTGATTCGCCTTTAACCACCAAAATAAGATGTGGTTTAAATTTACCGGATAGAGTGAGTAGTTGTTGTTGGATTTGTTTGTTTATTTTAGGTTTAAATTTTTGGCTTAATCCGAGTAAATTGCCGGTTGCACCTAATATGCGGGTATTCAAAAATCCAGTCTGGTAATCGAAATTCATGACGTTATGGCCTAATGAGCATAGAGTATTATACATTGGCTCCAAGAAAGCTGATTGTTTCGGGATTGACAATAGTATCCGATAACGCATATGCTGATTTTACCTCAAGAGAGGCAGGTGCGCACTTGTTGAATATCTGCTCCGATTTTGAAACATATAAAGTATGGACATAAAGAATATTTCACCACAATTTACAGATGATCGAGGGGAAATTACTCGACTATTTGATATTCCCGGAAGTAGAATAAAGTCAGTGCTCCTTATTCATTCAAAAAAGGGATCAGTCAGGGCAAATCATTATCATCAACACGATACACATTTCGCATACCTTTTGAGTGGTCGGTTTGAATATTTCGAAAAACCGTCCTGGGAAGACAATAAAATTTCATCACAAGTGATTGATGTTGGTCAATTAGTGACGACAATGCCAAAAGTGATTCACGCCATGAAATTTTATAAAGATTCGATCTTAATCGTATTTACCACTGAACCGCGTAATCAAGTCAACTATGAAAAGGATACCATTAGGGTAAAGTTAGTCTAAATAATTTTTGGTACTGGAACAGGAACGATAAATTTTCCGCCTCTTTTTTTAATCCATTCATAATTCTTCATTATGCTCGGAGCGAAATTCCATGCTAATATCAGGATGAAATCCGGAATAGTAACTTTAAGTGTGTTTGGGGATACGACTGGGATGTGGGTACCTGGTGTAAATAAGCCTTGTTTAAATATGCTGTCGTCAACAATGTAATCAAGGATATTTTTACCTATATTAAAATAATTTAATAGAGTATTGCCTTTAGCAGGAGCTCCATACCCGACAATCGTTTTGCCTTTTTGTTTAAGGCGGGTCAATAGGGAATTTAATAATCTTTTATTCCTCATAATTTTTTTTGCAAAATTGCGATAAGTTTCCACCTTGTCAAGTTGCAGTTTCTTTTCAAGTGCCACCATGTTTTTAACCGCCTTAGTGATGATGTGGTTACTGGATTGATTGGCTATATATACTCTGATGGAGCCTCCGTGAGTGTTAACTCTTTCAACGTCAAAGATTTTCATGGAATAATGCTTAAAAAGCAGCTTTAGTGGAGTGATGGATAAGTAAGACAGGTGTTCATGGTATACAGTATCAAATAAGTTATTTTTTAAAAAATCTATCAAATATGGTGCTTCAATCACAAATACGCCGTTTTTAGATATTAATTTTTTTACACTCATGACAACAGTATCCAGATCATTTATATGGGCAAAAACGTTTGTGGCAGTAACCAGATCTGCAAGACCATATTTTTCTACAATAGACTCCGCTAACTTAAAAGAAATAAATTCAGCAACCGTATTTATACCTTTTTTTCTTGCCATCCTGGCAATATTTTTTGCTGGTTCGATCCCTAATACATTTACATTTTTTTTCTTAAATGGCTCTAATAAAATTCCGTCATTACTTCCGATATCTATAACAAGGGACTTATGAGATAAGTGAAATCTAATAATAGATTTTTGAGAAAAATCCTTAAAATGTTCGCCGAACACTTCAGAAGTCGAGGATACGTATACGTAATCCCTGAATAAAATTCGTGGATCTACAATATCCTTCAATTGGAGTAGATTGCAATATTTACAGAAAAATACATTCAACGGATAAAATGATTCTGCACAATTAAGTTGTTTCCTTTTTAAAAAAGCGTTTGCCAATGGTGCAGGACCGAACTCAAAAACTTTAACCATTTTTTTGTTTTTGCAGATTCTGCAGTGTTTATTTGTTGTAATAATTTTCATCTCTGGTGTGTTAAAATAATCCCTATGATTATATGAATAATACAATTGTAGTTCAAGATACGTCGCAAATCGTATCAGCATTAGGCAGTGAATTGAAACAATTGGAAGGCAAGACAATATTAATATCCGGCGGTGCCGGTTTTTTGGGCAGTTACTTCCTTAATGTTGCAGAGTATTTGAATAATTCAGTATTTAGACGCCCATGCACAACAATATGTATTGACAATTACATTACCGGTTCTAGGAATAATCTCACCAGGCCAACTGCGAGTAAATATATTATCTATATTCAACATGATGTGAGTAAACGCCTCAACATACGGAGAAAATTAGATTTTATCATTCATGCTGCCGGAATTGCTTCACCGATTTATTATAAGAAATTTCCATTGGAGGCTATCGATGTCAACACACAGGGGACAAAAAATTTATTAGAGTTAGGTAATAAAAATAATCTAAAAAGTTTTTTGTATTTCAGTTCCAGTGAGATTTATGGTGATCCGGATCCCAGGTATATTCCGACTCCAGAATCATATAGGGGAAATGTATCATCAATCGGACCGAGAGCTTGTTATGATGAGTCTAAACGCTTGGGAGAAGCGCTTTCGATAAACTATTTTCACGTATATAAAGTTCCAGTAAAAATTGTCAGACCGTTCAATATATATGGACCGGGGATGAAGCCCACTGATTATCGAGTTATACCAACTTTTGTCCATAACGCACTTATAAATAAACCGCTTCCAGTCCACGATAAGGGTAAGCAGACACGTACGTATTGTTACATAAGTGATGCAATCACAGAGTTGTTTAAAGTGCTATTATCTGGTGTAAATGGCGAGGTTTATAATATTGGAAATGATTATCCTGAAATTACAACTCTTGACCTGGCGAATAAAATTAGGAAGATATGTAATAATAAAGTTAGGATCAAATTAATTCCTTATCCGAATTCGTATCCTACAGATGTTCCTCAACGAAGGTGCCCTGATTTATCTAAAATTAAACAGGAACTGAAATATCATCCAAAAGTTAGTTTGCATTTAGGATTGTTGAGGACAATGAAATGGTATAAGGAAACATACGAATAATTATGATCATTTTAAAAAGAAATTTTCAATTTTTTCTGAAATAAATCTAATTTCCTTAACCGTCAATTCAGGAAACATTGGCAGTGACAAGATTCGATTTGCAGCGTTTTCTGCGATAGGAAAATTTCCGTGATTGTATCCTTTTTTACGGTAAGGTAACTGAAGATGAATTGGAATGGGGTAATGTATTACAGTATTAATACCATGTTTGAACAAATTTTTTTGTAACTCATTCCTTTCGGGCGTATCTATCACATAGAGGTGAAATACATGATAAGCATAATTGGTTTCGACCGGTGTTCGAATTTTGTTGACGGATTGAAGTGCTTTTGTATATATTGCAGCATGTTTTCTTCTTAATTCGTTCCAAGTATCTAAATGCAGTAGCTTATTATTTAGAATTGCTGCTTGAATTGTATCAAGACGACTTTTGTATCCAAAAGTGCGGTGCTGGTACTTGATAATTGATCCATCATTTCTTAGAAGGCGGATTTTTCTGGCCACTTTACGATTATTGGTAACTACTGCACCCCCGTCGCCAAAACTACCTAAATTTTTACCGGGATAAAAACTGAATGCACCTGTTTCAGTATAAGGAACAGTTTTATCTTTATACTTTGCACCGTGTGCTTGGCAACAGTCTTCAATTATGAATATAGAGTTTTTTTTTGCGAGAGTTATAAGTGGATCCATATTTGCAGGTTGTCCGAATAAATGAATAGGAATAAGAGCACGGGTACGAGAGGATATTTTTTTTTCAACTTCTGCTGGATTTATTGTATAAGTGTTAGGGTCAATATCCGCAAACACTACTTTTGCACCCGTATGTTCAATCACCATGGCTGTCGAAAAATAACTATTTGGAGTAGTTATTACTTCGTCACCCGGTCCTATTTCGTATGCCAATAGTGTCAAAAACAATGCATCGGTTCCGGAATTTACAGTTATGCAATCAAGCTTATTGCAATAAGCCGCAAATTTTTTTTCAAAATCATTTACAGCCTTGCCGTCAATAAATTCAGCCTCAACTATACAGTTTGTAATAACATCTTGGTAAGTTCTTAAGTGTATTTTATTTTGCCGTTTTAGATCTACAAATGAGATCTGCATATTTTTAAGTTCAGTAAAACGTAGAAACTAATTTATTGTATATTTTTGACTTAAAATATTAATAGTGATCAATTCATTGGCAAAATTTGAGAATCATTTCTTGATTGGACATGCAGGGTTTCCAACTACGATTGCATTGTTTGGGACGTCTTTTGTGACCACAGCACCCATGCCAATAATTGCATTTTTTCCTATCGTAACTCCTGGGCCAATTATTGCTCCTCCACCGATTACAGTACCATCATTTACATTACTGGGATTATATTTACTCTTATGAAGCCTGGCAGTTTTAGAATCAGGATATTTATCATTTAGAAATATTGCATGGGGTCCGATAAAAACTCCATTTCCTATGTTTGTCATGTCTGAAATAAAGACAGATGCCTGAATTCTACAATCTTTACCTATATGAACACCGCTTTTAATTTCACAATAACTGCCTATTTGAGTGTTTGATCCTATTGTAACTGATAGAGTTTTTGTTCCATAAATATTGCAAAAATTCCAAATTGTTACGTTACTGCCTAGAGTTACAAATTTATTTACTAATGAATACATAATTTAATTATATTACTTTTGAGCTGCTCTGACTTTATTCTCTGTGTTAGTATATTATAACATCAAAACCATAAATGAACTGTTACTTCAAATTTAAACAAAAATCCTTATTTTCTTGCTTACAGATTATAAAAAAGAGAGGGATTCAGAATTTAGTGGCAATAGTTACTATCGGTGGAGGGTTAGGGTTTTATAAATTAACTCGGTTAACCTTTTTAGGAGACACAGGAAACGTTGCCCAGATAAAACAGTTGCTTTTAAAAATAATTGTTACTTTTATTTTAAGTCTTGGAATATTTACGTTTTTAAGCAAAAGAAAAGACAGAGTTTTAAAGCTTTATACTTTAGTTGGAGGGATAGTCGGAGCATTTTTTATAGGTGAAATCTATTTCAGGATTTTTAATCCTCAAGTATTTAAAAATGAACAAGAACAATTATTTCAATACCATAGCGTATATGGCTGGGATTTTATACCGAAAGGTTCAGCAAACGTAGTATCTCTTGGAGAGTACAAAAATCCGATTAAACTTAATATATATGGCCTGAGAGATAAGGAATTTAATCTGGTAAAGACACGGGGTACTAAGCGTATCGCAGTCTTAGGTGACTCTGTAGTAGCTTCACTACAAGTACCCCAAGAAGATGTTTTTACTGAGAGATTAGAATCTAATCTTAAAAACACTGAAGTTATAAATTTTGGAATTCCGGGATTCGGTCCGACACAGGAATATCTGCAACTGCAAAATGAGGTGTTTTCATATTCACCTGATTTGGTGGTAATCGTTCTTTCTACAGGTACCGATTTTGATGATTTACTCGGCACCTATGATTGGAATTTTGGTTATCAACGACCACGTGCGCTAGTCGAAAATGGCAATAGACTCAAAATCACCAACATTCCGGTTCCTTTGCCTCATCAAGAGTTAAGAAAAAGATATACTTATCTGCCTGCAAGTCATTTATTTCAGTTTATTTCAAACAGGCTTTATGAAAAATACAGTCTTCTCAATTTGCACATAACCTACGAGACACGATTTTTTGCAAAACATCCTTCGGATGAAGTTCAACAGTCATACAAACTACTGGAAATAATTCTTAGAGTCATGAAAGAAGAATGTGAAAAAAACGGAGTCAAACTTATAGCTGTGATTGCACCTACCCTGGTACAGGTATACGATCATATTTATTGGCCTTTAATATCCAAGCAGTACCAACTGGATGAAAATTTATATAATTCATTAGAACCAAATCAGGTAATGACTAATATATTAAAGTCTTTAGTCATACCCTACTTGGACATTACATCAGGGCTTAAAGAAAAAGCTTTAATTGGCGAGTCATTATATTTTTATAAAGATCGTCATTTCAATATCAGAGGCCAAGAAGTTACTAGCGAGTTATTGTTACCGTTTGTAAATTCCCATTTACTAAATGTTATGAACTAGTTCAATATGAAAAAAGTTGTTATCTTATTTCTGTTTTTTTTCGTTGCTTGCGAATTAGTATTGCCGATTTTTTATAACCGAATTACTCCTGAAGTTGGACGATTTGCAGTTGAAATTATGTTAGATGAGCAGAAAAAAAATGAACTGCTTAGTGTAAGACCGCATCCTTACACTCTGTATACCAATACTCCTGGGTGGGAAAAGGATGGCTACGTCCAAAACAACTCATTAGGATATAGGGGAAAAGAAATAAAATTCGAACCAGATCCTCAAAAAATCAGAATTCTAACCCTTGGTGAATCAACTACACTCAGTTATCCTTACGTCAAAAATCCGGAGGACACATGGTCCGCACAGCTTGAAAAATTTCTCAACGAAGAAATGCAATTTAAAGTTGAAGTTGTAAATGGTGGACTAAATTATGCGACAAGTGCCGAACTTTTGTCCCATTATCTTTATAAAGACAGGTATTTAAAACCTAATTTTGTCATAATTCATATAGGTTATAATGATGTAGTACCTCTTTTATTTTCAAATTATACACCCGATTATTCACATTATAGAACTTCATGGAATGATGGGGAATTGAGAACTCGTCCGTTCGAAAAATTATTTCTTAATTTTACAACGGTAAAAATTTTGTATGCTTGGTGGTTTAAGCAATTTTCATTACAATATGTTTTAGGCCAGAAAGAAGATTGGTACACTTTGGATCCTAAGGAATCCGCACAAAATTTATCCCTAAATACCCCTGTCGGATTTAGAAGGAATTTAGAGTTACTTATCCGGAACATCAAAGATGACGGAGCAGAGCCAATATTGTTTCCGGTTGTATTTTCATCACGGGATTTATTAGAAAAAAATAAGACGATAGGTAGTTATTTAATGAATTATTATGACTTATTACACGCTGGGCTGATTAATAATGTAGAGGTAATGAAAGATATTGCCCAATCAACTGACTCAAAATTTGTTCAAATACCTGAAGGAACGATACCTGTAAGTGATTTTTTGGATCATGTTCATTTAAATGAATCAGGTGAGACAGCAAAGGCTGCTTTTTTGAAAGATTATTTAAAGGGTGTTATTAAAAGTAAATTAAAATAGAGTATATACAAATGGAGCTAGAGGTGTAGCTTGTGCAAAAGCAATGAGAATTCCTACAAGCAGCAAAGTTACAATCATAGGAACCATCCACCAGAGTTTTTGCTTCCACAAAAAAATTCCCAATTCTCTTACCAACTGAAATCGGAGGCCGACGGATTGTTTTATATTATTCATAATTTGCTGATGATGTTATTTTCTAATACTAGTATATCCATATCACATTTAGAGAAGGCTTGTAAAGCATCTTGCGGACTTTCCACAATCGGTTCACCTTTCAAGTTAAACGAAGTATTAAGGATTAATGGTACACCAGTTTTTTTATAAAAAGTATTTATAAGCTGATAATAAAGCGGATTTGAGGATTTGTTAACAGTTTGTAAACGACCGCTGCCGTCTGCATGAGTAACCGCCGGAATTTTTTTCTGCCAGTGTTTTTTTATAGGATACACAGTAATCATAAATCTGGAAGGACCATCTGGTTTACCATACATCTCAAAAATTTTATGTGCTTCTTCCTCTAATACGGATGGTGCAAAAGGGCGATATGGTTCACGGAACTTGATTTTACTGTTTATAATGTCTTTCATCAGGGGATTTCTGGGATCTCCCAGGATTGAACGATGTCCAAGCGCTCTCGGTCCCCACTCAAAACGATCCTGAAACCAGCCAATGACTTTCCCTTCCATTAAAAATTTTGTAATCATCCGGCAAAGTTTGTCGGGCGAAGCTATATATACGGAGTCAATTTTTTTCTGATTGAGAATTTCCTGAACTTGATTATTATTATAACTTTTACCTAAAAAGGCATGAATTTGTTGCTGGCGTTTTTTATTACCCAGGATATGATGATAGACATACAATGCTGCCCCAAGAGCACCACCGCTATCACCTGCTGCAGGTTGCACAAATAGATTTTCGGTTACATTCTTTTCAATTAAACCGTTCGCTACACTATTAAGTGCTACACCGCCTGCGAGGCACAAATTGTCCGATTGGGTTTGTTGTAGTGCGTAGTGTGCCATTTTGATAATGATTTCCTCCGTAACTTTTTGGATGCTCGCTGCAATATCGGCATAATATTCGTTATTTTTCGCTTGCCTTAGAAAATCTACCGGTTTATCACCGAAATAGCGCGGATATCCAGAAGTCCGGGTAAAAAAAAGACTTTTAGGGCTACGCGGTTGTCCGAAAAGTTTATAAATTTTTGAAGTATAAGGGATATCGGCACCATATTGGTGCGTAAAGTAATCCAGGTTAAGTTTTATCGATCCGTCTGCAAATATTTTGACAATTTTTCTAACTTTCTCATAATATTGGGGTTTTCCGAAAGCTGCCATACCCATCATTTTGTATTCACCTTCATTGACTTCAAATCCCAGGAATGCGGTAAATGCGCTGTACAAAAGCCCTACCGACTCAGGAAACTTAAGAGTTTTATGTAATTTGAGAGTATTACCATTTCCAATACCAATTGAAGCTGTAGTCCATTCACCGACACCATCAATTGTCAAAACTGCACTTCTTGTAAATGGCGAAGGGTAAAAACAACTTGCCGCATGAGACAGGTGATGGTCTGAGAAAAGTATTTTTTCTGAATTATTTATTTTCAAATCTGAGGCAATAATGGTTTTTAACCATAATTTATGGGATAGCCACTCTTGCATGCTTTTTCTGAAAAAAGTTAAGGAACGGGGAAATGTATCGACACAAGTACGCAAGATGCGTTCGAACTTAACCAGAGGTTTTTCGTAAAAAACGATATAGTCAAGTTGGTCACTCTTTGTAAGTCCAGCTGATTTGAGACAAAAATCTACAGCAAGTTTGGGGAAACCATTATCATGTTTCTTGCGGCTGAAACGCTCTTCTTCAGCTGCGGCAATCAGCTCACCATTTTTTAAAATAACTGCTGCAGAATCATGATAAAAACAGGAGATACCTAAAATGTACATATTTAGAATTGAGTAATTAAAGATGCCAAATTATCGAGAGAAACATTATTATTTTGCCATCCGCTGTGTAACCTTCTTTTATTATTGGATTGCAACAATAATCTGATAAATGCTACAGGGGTTATGCAAAGAAAATAGATGGCAGAAAGTAAGAGATAAGTTTGGATTCTGGCAATCAGATTAGATAACTGAAGAACTTTTTTCTTTATTGTTACAAAAAATATCATAGTTACACTTTTTACTTCAATTATAGTACCACAATCGGCTAATAATGGTATATTATAAGGTGTTATAGTCAACTTACTTGAATTTGTGAGGCCAAAAACGGCATTCTATACAGTATCCGCCAGCTGGAGGGTGCGGTAAGAATCGCATGGGTTGTAATTTTATGCAGAAGCCAACATTTATACCTTATGGTCGGCATTATATAAATAAAGAAGACATTTCGGCTGTTTTACGCATTTTAAAAAGTGATTACTTAACACAGGGTCCGAAAATAGCAGAATTTGAGCAAAGATTAGCAACCATCTGTGACGTACAATATGCTGTAGCCTTTTCTTCAGGAACCGCAGCACTACATGCAGCTTGTTTTGCAGCCAAAATCAAGCATGGGGATGAGATTGTAACAACTCCGATGACATTTGCAGCGTCAGCCAATTGTGTATTGTATTGTAAAGGGACACCGGTATTTGCTGATATCAAATCAGATCTACCGCTCATAAATCCGGATGAAATTGCCAGAAAAATTACTTCTAAAACACGGGTTATAATCCCGGTTGATTATTCCGGAATTCCTGCTGACTATGATGAAATAAACAAAATTGCAAAGGATAATAATTTATTGGTGATAGCAGATGCTGCTCATTCTTTGGGAGCTACATATAAAGGGAAAAAGGTAGGACAGTTGGCTGACATGACAGTGCTTTCCTTTCATCCGGTTAAATTGATAACTACAGGTGAAGGGGGCATGGTGTTGACAAATGAGCGAAAGTTTTATGAGCGGTTAGAATTGTTTCGTAGCCACGGAATCACAAAAAATAAAAAAATTCTAATACAAAAAGACATCGGTCCTTGGTATTATGAAATGCAGGACTTGGGTTATAATTATCGATTGTCGGAGTTTCAAGCGGCCTTAGGTATTTCACAAAGTCAGAGAATGGAAATTTATGTCAAACAACGAAATGAAATTGCTCGAAAATATAAAAAAGCATTTATATCGGAACCACGTCTAAAGACTCTAGATATTCCCCTTGACCGTACTTCTGCATGGCATTTGTTCCCCATTTTACTAAATGGGGTTGCATTAAATAAAAAAAAACAAATTGTGGAAGAATTTCATCGTTTAAGAATTATGGTGCAAGTACACTATATACCGGTTCATTTACATCCGTATTACAAGCAGAAGTTGAGTTTTAAAGAAGGCGATTTTCCTAATGCGGAGAAGTTTTATACACAAGAAATCTCTTTACCATTGTTTCCCCAATTAACTGATAAGGAAATTCAGCGAGTAGTAGATATTACTCGTAAACTTATAATGAAATACAGTTAATTACCTCAAATCGATTCCAGATTTTCGCATAAACTCTTTGGCATGTCGGGTTGAATGTTCCGTGTAATGGAAAATATTAGCTGCAGCAACAGCTGAAGCATGACCCACTTTAATACCATCGACCAAGTGTTGCCAGTTACCAACTCCACTTGTTGCAATCACAGGAGCACTTACCGAATCAGCGACACTTTTTATGAGCTCAAGATCATATCCTGAAAGAGTTCCATCTTTATCCATTGATTGAAGAAGTATCTCGCCGGCGCCTCTTTCTACGGCTTCTTTTGCCCATTTAATCGGATTAATTCCAGTTGCTTTTTTTCCGTAACTTGTAAATACTTCATAACCTGAATTGGTTTTTTTTACATCGATTGAGACGACGATACATTGTCTGCCAAAAATTTTAGAGGCCGCAGTAATAAATTCAGGGTGTGAAATCGCCTGAGTATTAATAGAAATTTTATCTGCACCTGCATGAAGCAAGTTACGAATGTCATCAATAGTCGTAATTCCTCCTCCTACAGTAAGCGGAACAAAGCATTTAGTTGAAATATATCTCGTATAATCAGAGAGCAGCCGAAAATTTTCCAAATTTATATCCAGTCTTCCGGGTTGATATTGTTTACCTGGAGTAATATCGAGGAAAACAATTTCATCTACTTCCCACGAGTTAAAATAATCTATTGCCACTTTTGGATTTCCCACAGGTCGATAGGATTGGAATTCTATGGATTTAACAAGCATCCCTTCACGTAGTAATAGAATGGGTATCAGACGTTTTTTGAGCATATTACATGAGTTGATATTCCATAGGCTCAGGAAGCGGCGGGTTGGGACGAAGAATGTAATGTCTATCTTTCTTGAGTGGTAATCGAACAGCATTTACACCTTTGTCATGAATATGATTGCCTATAGGATCAATTTGAATCCATTGGCCTTTTTTATTTTTATTCCAGGCCCGCGGTTCACGCATTTTCTCAACTGCTTTATAAATTTCATTCTTAGTCAAACCTGAATAACGCATATAAATTTCAATGTCGTAGGGTTCCTGGTGGTCATATTTCATTACCATATCGATGCCTTCTTCACGAGTCATTCTGCCGAAACGAATGTCAATGCTGGCGTGATCTGTAGCTCGTCCGTAGCCAAATTTAAGGAATTTAAGGTAGTCGTTGAGACCGTTTGACACATGATCTTCAACATTTTCGTAAAGGTTAAATGATCTATGCTCAGGTCCTGTTTCAAATCCATATTCCTTGATCATGAGCTCTGTATGTTTTTTGTGATTCCAAGGAAGAAAATTTCCTAAATAGATACCCCTAATTCCTGCTTTTTCTAGTTCATCGTCATTGGGATACATAGCCCAAAATAAATCTTTATGCTTTATATTAAGTTTATCGGATAGCATGTCTTCCCAGTCATAGCCTCTGAGACCATGTTCGACGCGAAATTTTTTGGTCATCTCAACCATATCATAATGAGAAAACATACCTCCTAAATCCATAAATCCCTGTTCTCCCCAAATCAGGAGAGGGATATTATATTTAACTGCTATTTGGACAGGATAAGTATAAATGCCACAGTGGCTGTGCCAAAATATGTCGCCCATTTTTTTGAGTGAATAGATGGATAGGCGTTTGATGGCCGCGGGGTTAGGTGTAAATCGCAAGTGATCTACTTCAAATTTCTTGACGATATTCGCTAAATTTCTTATACCTCTTTGAGTATTCATTTCATGGTTAAAAGTTACAAGGAGGGGATTCATTTTATATATAACTTTCATGAGGTAAACTTGGTAGTGGCTGTCTTTGCCTCCTGAAATAGGAATTATACAATCGTAGTTTTTACCGTCATGGCTGCGATATTGATTTAGAATATTCTGCAATTTAAGTTTGCATTCTTGCCAATTTATTTTAGACTTTTCCTCGTGTACTCTGCATGCACTACAAACACCTTGTTCATCGAAAGTTAAAGGAATCGCATAATTTTCAGGAACCACACATCGCTGGCAATATCTCATAGATTAAGTCTTTATATTAACAAAATTTCGCAATAATTGCAGACCATTTTTTTGACTTTTTTCAGGGTGAAATTGAACACCATAAATATTCTTGTACTGAATGCTCGCAACAAATCTTTCACCATATTCGCAAGTTGCGGTTGTCACTAATGCATCTTTGGGATCTATAATATAGCTGTGGGCAAAATAAAATGTAGGGTTGTCAGATAATCCTGAAAACAGTCCATTTGTTGTTTTGGGGGAGACGTTATTCCACCCTATATGAGGCAACTTTTCACTGGTATTGACTTTTCTCACTATACCGGGAATCCAGCCTAATCCTACATATTCCTCATCTTCTAATCCTGTATTTGCCAAGAGTTGAAGACCCAAACAAATGCCCAAATACAGCTTGTGTTGATTTAGCACTTGTTCAGCTAAAGTATCCAATAATTTCCCGCTTTTGATTGCTTTCATTCCATCGCAAAAGGTGCCTTGCCCGGGAAATATAAGCTTTTCAGCTTTCTCCAGAACGTTTGGGTCTGTCGTGATTTTATGAGGAACTTTCAAAAATGCCAGCGCGTTGGCTATAGATTGTACATTACCTACTCCAGAATCAATTATTGCGATCATATATTGATTTTTTCCAGTGTTTTAATCAGTACTTTAACGTATATAGGATACAATTCATTGTATATATCTGCTTCAGTTTTGGTTTGAATGTTCTCAATCTTTTTAAATTCTTCAATGATTGTTTGGCCGGCGTCAATTTTCTCTATCATCCAATGTGATGCAACTGAGGCGCGTGGATTTTTATCTGCAATTAATTGTCTGATGGGGCGTAGCCCCTTGTACTTATACAAACAAGGATGTAAGTTTATGCTTTTAACCTTCGAAACTAACTCATTTGGCAATATTAATCGACCATGACAACAAATAATGAGATCAACTTTTTTTGACAATTTTTGGATGTATTGAGGATTTTTTAATTGCAGTTTATCTTGCTGTTCCAATTTAAACTGCTCAGCAATTAGGTTTAGCTTAGCATCTTGTGGGAAGATAACTACGACATTTTGTTTCCTAGCCAGCAAGGTAAGAAGAGCCACAACACCAGCAGTTTCTCCACCATAAAACGCAATCTTCATAGAGATATTGTAACAAAATTCAGGTGATGAATTTCCGGAAAAGAGGGGTACCGCGTTCAATATCACGACTAGCTTTTTTGCCTAGCACTTGGTCTAAATACTTAGGACTTAATCCGTATCCAGGTCTAATGCAACGAATATTTTTTCGAGTTAACTCTTCCCCTCTTTTTACATTGGCAACTACAAAAAGAGAACGGCGAAAGACGATGTTTTCCGCTTCACGTTTGTCAGGGACATAGCTTGGTTTTCCAATTGTCTTTTCTACATTGCGGATTTCGGCAACTAGTTGTTTAAATTCATCAGGTTCAAGCGAAAATGCCCAGTCAGGTCCACCTTCTTTGCGGGAAAGCGTCAAGTGTTTTTCGACGACTTTTGCACCGAAGGTAACTGCGGTCACAGAAGCAGTCAATCCCAGACTGTGATCTGATAGACCAGCAAAAACATTAAACCTTTTTTCAATATCAGGAATAGTTGATATATTCATTTGCTCCAAGGTAGCAGGGTAGGAACTGATACAATGAAGTATTACAATGGAAGGACAACCAGATTTTTTTAGAGTGATAATTGCTAAATGGACGTCTTTAATTGAAGCCAGCCCTCTAGACATAAGTACCGGTTTTTTGGTTTTGCCGATTCTGCGCAGAAGTTCTAAATCGTTGCTTTCAAATGAAGCCACTTTGTAAAGAGGTGGATCGAGTTTTTCTAAAAAATCTACCGCGGTTGTATCAAAAGGAGTTGAGAAAATAATTAACCCTCTTTTTTTTGCATACGCAAAGAGTTTGGGATGCCACTCCCATGGGGTATACGCGGTTTTATAGAGGTCATACAGTGTTTGTCCGGCCCATGTGTTAGATTTACCTATCCTAAACCATTTCTTATCCGAGTCTATAGTCAGTGTATCGGGTGTATATGTTTGGAGTTTGACCGCATCTACACCGGCATCAGCCGCGGCATCAATCAGTTTATATGCGCGTTTTATATCCTGTTTATGGTTTCCCGAAAGTTCAGCTATGATAAAGCACGGTTGTCCTCTTCCAACCTTTCGTTTGACTACTGTGAAAGCCTTTTCACTCATATGAATATTATACACCAATCGAACCAGATTTATTATGTAATTTTTTGAGACTAATACTACACAATCCAAGAGAGATGATACCTGGTAAAAAACTCATTTTTGGAGAAAGAATTAAATTACTTACAATAGAAACAAGCACAGCACTGGTTAGATACGCCTGAAATATACCTAACGCTTGCAAGTAGTCCTTGGAAGGCAGTTTTTGCTTTAGTAAAGATAAACACACGGGATAGGTAGAGGAAACAAAAAATCCTAAAAATATAATGCCAATAATAATAGTTAATGCGTTTCCGTGATATAGAAATAACGCAACTCCTAAAATACCACATATTACTAACCACAATAATATAGTTTCCTTACGAAATAGGTCAGCGAGTCTACCAAAAATTAGACTTCCTATGATCATCATAATTCGTAATAACGTGGTAAATATACCAACATTAGTCAGGCCGAACAATTTCTCAATCTGCAAACTCATCGCGTTAAATGTTTGTGAGAGAATGAAAGCTGAGGCAAAAACAATTGGGAAAAGAGTTAAATGGCGTCGATTAAACAGAAGTGAAGGATTAAATGGGATATTCTTCAAGCCCTTTTCTTCTACTGAGAGAAATAATAAAAAAGGAATTGCCATAAGAATGATTAAAGAAAAAATAACATTAATTTGTGAAAAGGGTAATCTGTTTATAAGTAATCCACCCAAAATAGTACCTGCGAGTGTACCAACTAAGAAACCGGCAAACTGAAGGCCTAAGTTTCTTCCGAGTTCCGTGGAAATCGAATTATCTGTAATAATTTTACCTGATGTTACCCAGATAAGTGTTGCTCCAAATCCGATTAATACTGCTGCAGAGTAAATAAAAGTCTCATTTAAGGTTGCAAGACTCACTGTATACAAGCCGTAAGAAACTGCACCAATAATTAGCGATCTTTTTTGCCCGATTTTATTAATTATAGGAATACTCGCTATACTAGTTAGAAAGAAAACGACATAGAGGATAATTTGGGAAATAAGAGCGAGATGAGCTTTTTGTTCAAGCGAAAACATGAGTAACAAATATTGCAGGGAACCATTGAACCCAAAGAAAATCCAGAAGAAGGCCACAATGACTAGAAA